>DAOVAM010000239.1 GCA_030671065.1 Candidatus Aminicenantota bacterium | reverse complement strand
TTAGTAATTCACTTTGATCAGGCATAGGCCTTTGGCTGGAGCAGTGGGACTGGCCAGAGACCTTTTGTTTCTTCTGAAAATTTCCTCAATCTGTTCTGGCTGCACTTTGCCTTTTCCCACCTCAAGTAAGGTTCCGACCATGGTTCGAACCATGTATCGCAGGAATCCGTTGGCTTCCACTGTGTAGACAATTTCGTCACCTTTTTTTCTAATTTCAGAACGCATGACTTCCCTGACCGGATCGAGTAACCGGTTGGAAGAGAATGCCGTGAAATCTGCTACTCGGATGAACAGAGAAGCAGCCTTTTTCATAAGGTTGACCTTTAAACAGGAAGGCCAGTGATGGACATACCGGATAATGAAGGGACTGATGTTTGGAGAGTTGAATATTCTGTACTGGTAGATCTTTGATTTGGCCATTTTTCGTGAATGGAAGTTCGAGTCAGCCTTTTTCAGGGAATTAACTCGCACATCTTGAGGGAGGATGGAGTTTATCGCCCGAAAGAGCTCATCTTTATCCATGCGGAGACTCACTTTGAAGTTGGCCACTTGCTCTTGGGCATGCACGCTAGCATCCGTGCGGCCCGCTCCGGCAGCATGGATTTTTCTCTGGGTGATTTTTGACAGAGAGTCTTCAAGAACGCCCTGGACCGTCCTTTTTTCGGGTTGTCGCTGCCAGCCGTGAAAGTCTGTTCCGTCATAACTGAGAGTGATCTTATAATTCTGCATGTTAGTATCTATTCGTCATTGCGAGTGAAATAGGGTAATCCATTTTTTTTCTTTATTTGAGTTGGATGACATTCCGTTTCTATTGTCATTGCGAGCGAAGCGTGGCAATCTCATAAGAAAGATTATTTTCATTTTCTCTGCTGGATGGGTATCTCACGAAGTCAGCGGAAAAGAATCCTTCAATGCCTCGTCCACTGCCTGCTCTGGAGATTTAACCTGAATCACACCCTTGATGTCCCATGTTCCGAGTCCGATGACTTTTTTTCCGTATATGCATCCATAAGCAATCTCGCTCAGTGTTCCGTACTGTCCGTTGATAGCGATGATAGCATCTGAGTTCATGGCGACGAGTGAATTCCGGCTGTATCCCATTCCTGTGGCGACTGGAATATCGATGGAGATATTCGCATCGTCAAGGGAATTTCCAGGGAGGATACCTATTGTGAATCCCCCGGCTTCTTTCGCTCCCCGGCTGGCCGCCTCCATGACACCGCTAAGCCCTCCGCAGACAAGAATCGCTCCCTTTTCTGCGATCATCTGGCCGACTCGGAAAGCATGCTGGCGGGATTCTTTATCTGGTGAAGAGCCTCCGATAACTCCGATCCTGATCTTCTTTCTCAATTCCATCTTAATTTATCCTTTTCCTTCATAGAATATAACTGTATTAGCACAGAGAGATTCTCATTTCAAACACAAAGACTTCACAGAATTTGGTTTTAATCTTTTTTTCGGGCAGCTTGTGTGTCATTGCGAGGAGCATGGCCGCATGGTAATCCCATAAAAAAAGACGTCCCTGCTTATCACTGCGAGTGAGTTTTGGATTCCTTCTTTTCGTAAAATTGGGGACAGTCCCCAATTTTTTACAATTTTTTGTGTCATTGCGAGCGAAGCGTGGCAATCTCATAAGAAGAAAATGTCTTCTTGAGTTTTATCTTTTGTGATTGATAAAACTTCCTGGGTCCGTTCGTCTTTCAGGATGACCAAAAATGCTGTTCAAGATCGCAAGTGCCTCTTTGATCGGAATCGATGCCTATCTGGTGGATGTGGAAGTCGATATTTCTTTCGGAATTCCAGGCTTTGTCACTGTTGGATTACCGGATGCTTCGGTGCGGGAGAGCAAAGAAAGAGTCAGAGCTGCGTTGAAGAATTGCGGTTATAAGTTCCCTTCAAGAAAGATCATCATCAACTTGGCTCCGGCTGACCGGAGAAAAGAAGGGTCGGCTTTTGACCTTCCGATTTCACTCGGCCTCCTTGCCCATCTGGACATTTTTCCCGAAGAAAACCTGTGCGATTATCTGTTTTTGGGGGAGCTGGCGCTGGATGGTCAGCTCAAACCGGGGAAAGGGATTCTCTCCTCCACAGTGCTCGCCAAGAAAGCAGGATTTAAGGGAATTATCGTTCCCAAAGAGAACGAGAAGGAAGCAGCCCTGGTTCCGGATATTGATGTTTACGGGATGGAAAATATTGTTCAGGTTGTGAACCTGCTCAACGGCTCTGAAAGTATTTTTCCCTGTCGATATTCACTCCAGGAGCTTCTGCCCAGTTCGGACTGCGCTGTAGATTTTCGGGAGATCCGGGGCCAGAAGCATGTCAAACGTGCTTTTGAGGTTGCGGCAGCAGGTGGGCATAACGTACTTTTGATCGGCCCTCCTGGCGCAGGGAAAACCATGATTGCCAGAAGGCTCTCCACCATTTTACCTCCTATGACTCTTGACGAGATCATTGAAGTGACACGGATCTACAGTGCTTCCGGTCTCTTGAAGGACAAAAGTGCTGTTGGAGAAAGGCCTTTTCGCTCTCCCCATCACACCATATCTGACGCTGGTCTGATCGGGGGAGGTCTTATCCCCAAACCTGGCGAAGTCAGCCTGGCTCATCATGGCGTTTTGTTCCTGGATGAGCTGCCGGAGTTCAAAAGAAGAGTCCTGGAGGATTTGAGACAGCCTGTTGAAGAAGGGACGGTGACTGTCTCACGGTCTTCCATGTCTGTGACTTTCCCCTCTTCCTTTATGCTTGTTGCGGCCATGAATCCTTGCGAAGATGCTTTTGGAGGTCTTTCTTCATCTGATTATGAATGCACGGATACTCAAAAAAGCCGCTATTACTCTAAAATATCCGGACCTCTTTTAGATCGTATCGATATTCAAATCGAAGTTCCCCGGGTGGAGTTCAAGGATATTGTTTCCAGAGACAAGGGGGAAACCTCAGCAGAAATAAGAAAGAGAATCGTCAAAGCCAGAAAGAAGCAGCTTCAGAGATTGAAAAGGAGAAAAATCTATTCGAATGCCCAGATGGGAACAAAAGAAGTGAAGAAATTCTGCCAGGTAGATGAGGACGGGAAGGAGCTTTTGGAGATGGCTGTGAACCGTCTGGGATTCAGTGCCAGGGCATACACGCGGGTTCTCAAGGTTGCCCGGACGATTGCAGACTTGAGTAGTGAAGAAAGTATCGGACCTGTTCATGTTTCCGAAGCTATTCAGTACAGAATGTTGGACAAGTATTTTTAGATGCTCACCATGAATTCTTTTCCTGTCATTGTTCTATTTTGCTTTTGCATAATGGCCAGTTCACAAAGCGCTGAGGGAAGCAGGTGTTGAATTCCCTCCCAAAAAGCCATAAAAGTGCTTTAAAGAAAAAGGGGCCTGGCCCCTTTTTTGTTTTTTTACCACCAGCGCCAGAGAGCGAGAATGAATGTAATCAGAAAAACCAATACTAGATTCATGTAGGCCACAAAATAAAAGATTCTTACGTGGGAAGGACGCTTTTTTTCTGTTTGGCTAGGAATTAA
>DAOVAM010000044.1 GCA_030671065.1 Candidatus Aminicenantota bacterium | reverse complement strand
GTTATCGCCATCGCTGCGGGAATTTCAGATTCTCTCCAGTTCGGCAGCAATTCCATTGCAGCCCTGGTCACAAGAGGTATAGCCGAAATGACCCGAATAGGTGTACAATTAGGAGCAAGGAAAGAAACCTTTGCCGGATTGGCCGGTATTGGAGACCTGGTGCTCACCTGCACAGGAAAGTTGAGCCGGAACCACTTCATCGGCATGGAATTGGGAAAAGGGAAATCCTTGAAAGAGATAGTCTCTTCGATGAAAATGGTAGCTGAGGGAATCACAACAACTCTTTCTGTCTATCAACTGGCAAAAAGAGAAAAAGTTGAAATGCCTATCTGTGAGCAGGTTTATCAAGTTCTGTATAAGAATAAAGACCCGAAAAAAGTGCTTCAAATCCTAATGTCAAGAAAATTGAAAAGTGAATATAAGTCAGAATAGGAGGAGTTAATGAAGCCTAAAACAACTTTGATCCTCATTATATGTATGAGTTTAATGTTTTGTGCATCTTCTCAGAAGAATATCGAGAAGATGAAGGAGAAAGATCCAAAACACCAGTTTAACCTGGGATTATTCTATTTAAGAGAAGGAAACATCGACGAAGCCATTCGATACCTGAACAAAGCCATCACACTCAAACCTGACTACGACCATGCTCTGTGCACACTCGGTCTGGCTCACTCCATGAAAGGCGAATTGCAGAAGTCGGTAGACTATCTCAAACAATGTCTAGATATTAATCCGGGAATGACCGAGGCACACAACTACCTCGGCGTGGCATATCAGGAGCTAGGATTCCTGGAAGAAGCCGAAAAAGAGTTTAAAATTGCCATCCTGGATACAAAATACCCATCCAGAGAACTCCCCTATTACAACCTGGCTAGAATTTATATGTCGAGAAACCAACTTCAGGAGGCTCTCGATAACATTGATAGATCTCTTCTGTTTAACAAAAACTTCCGCTTGGCTCACAACCTCAGAGGAACCATACTGGAAAAACAGCTCAAATACACCGAAGCGATCGAAAGCTACAAGAAGGCACTGCGAAACCTTCAGGCAGATGTTGGTTTAGCCCGCAATGTTGCCGTTGAATATTACGTAACGATTAACTTCAATCTTGGCGTCGCATACTTTAAAAACAACGACTTGAAAAATGCCAAGGATGTTTTCACGAACATCTATCCAATGGTTACAGACCAAGAAATGAAAACGAAAATTGACCAGTACCTACGAGTCATAAAGTAAGATTGGGGTTAGACCTTTAGTTTCTAAGTTCCTTCGAGCCAGCCCGAGAGATATTTCCTTTGCTCAGCGGTTAATTTGTCGATCTTTACACCAAGAGTCTTTAACTTCATCCGGGAAACTTCCTTATCGATTCTCTCAGGAACCGGATAGACTTTATTCTTTAGATTCTTCCCTTGTGTGAAAAGATGAAGCATGCAGAGAGCCTGATTCGCAAAACTCATATCCATGACCATAGCTGGATGCCCTTCTGCAGCAGCAAGGTTGACCAATCGACCCTCAGCCAGAAGATAAATGTTTCTTTCGTTACTGAGGGTGTATTCCTGGACTAGGTCCTTAATCTGTCTATTTCTCTTTGCCAGCTTTTCGAGTGCAGGAATGTCAATCTCGACGTTAAAGTGACCTGAATTGGCAACAATAGCTCCATCTTTCATCAGCAAGAAATGATCCCGGCCTATGACACCCTTGTCTCCAGTCGCCGTGACAAATACATCGCCCACTTTAGCTGCCTTTTTCAAAGGCATAACCTGATAACCATCCATGATTGCCTCAAGTGCTCTAAGAGGATCCACTTCGCAAATGATAACCTTTGCTCCAGCTCCTTCTGCCCTCATAGCTATTCCCCGGCCACACCATCCGTAACCGGCAACGACAAAATTCAAACCGGCAAAAAGGATGTTTGTCGCCCGAAGAATCCCGTCTAAGGTACTCTGTCCTGTTCCGTAACGGTTATCAAACAGATGCTTTGAGTTCGCATCATTGACCGCAATGATCGGATAACAGAGAACTTTATTCATCGCCATACTCCTCAGCCGAATCACTCCGGTAGTCGTCTCCTCTGTCCCCCCGATGACAGCATCCATGAGATCCCTTCTCTTGGAGTGAAGAGTGGACACTAGGTCCGCCCCATCATCCATCGTGATATGAGGATTCAGGTCAAGAGCCTGGTTGATGTGGTGGTAATATGTTTTTTTATCCTCTCCATTTATGGCGAACACAGAAACATCATGCTCCTTCACAAGAGCCGCAGCCACTTCATCCTGAGTGCTGAGAGGATTGGACGCAGTTAAAGATAGCGATGCCCCTCCCGACTTTAAAACACGCATCAAGTTTCCTGTTTCACTGGTCACGTGCAAGCAGGCAGAAATCCGGACTCCCTTGAGAGGTTTCTCACTGGCAAACTTTTTCTTTATGGAACTCAAGACAGGCATGTACCTCTCTGCCCATTCCATCTTTAGCTTTCCTTTTTCTGCGAGTTTCAAATCTTTAACATCATATTCCATCTTCTTCTCCTCTTTCACGCTTCTTTGTCTTTTAAATCCCAGCGTCTCTTCTCAAGACTGCCACTTTATCCACACTTTCCCAGGTGAATTCCTTCTCTGTACGGCCAAAATGTCCATAGCAAGCTGTTTTTTTATAAATAGGCCGAAGCAAATTTAATGCCTGAATCATTCCCTTTGGAGTGAGGTCAAAATGAGCATGAATCAATTCTTTGATTTTATCCTCAGAGATCTTTGCTGTTCCGAAAGAATCGACCATTATCGAGACGGGATGAGGCACGCCGATAGCATATGCGATCTGGACTTCTAGCCTATCTGCAATCCCGGCCGCAACACAATTTTTAGCCACGTAGCGGGCTGTATAGGAACCGGAGCGGTCCACTTTTGTCGAATCCTTACCTGAAAAGCATCCGCCTCCATGGCTTCCCACACCGCCATACGTATCCACGATAATCTTGCGGCCGGTGATCCCCGTGTCCGCCAATGGCCCACCTTGCTCAAAACGTCCGGTCTCGTTGATATAAAAATTTGTCTTTCCATCGATCATCTCAGGAGGAATAATTTTCCTGATGACTTCATTCTTGATATCTTCCCTTAAGTCATTCATTTTAATTTTCGAGTCATGCTGGGCAGCGATCACGACAGCATCTACTCTTGTGGGCTGCTGCCCATCGTATTCCACTGTCACTTGTGACTTTCCGTCAGGTCTGAGGTAACTTAATATCTTTTCTTTTCGCACGTGAGAAAGCCGTCTCACGAGTTTGTGAGAAAGCATGATGGGGAGGGGCATAAGTTCCTTAGTTTCCCGGCAAGCATAGCCAAACATCAGGCCCTGGTCTCCAGCTCCTTGTTCATGACTTTTGTTCTCATCGACTCCTCTGGCTATATCTGGAGATTGTTCATGGATGGACGAAATAACGGAGCAGGTCTCATAATCAAACCCGTATTTTGCATCTGTGTATCCTATTTTTTTGACCATATTCCGGACAACCTTCTGAAACTCACAGTAGCCCTCGCTGGAGATCTCTCCGGCAATCAAAACCAAGCCCGTGGTGACTAAGGTCTCACAGGCCACTCGACTATTGGCATCCTGGACGATGAGGTCGTCGAGTACGGCATCAGAGATCTGGTCACAAATCTTATCCGGATGACCCTCAGTCACAGATTCTGAAGTAAATAAATGTCTTCCTTTTTTACTCATGTGTTACCTCTTTTTTCCTTGCAGGAAGGCGGAGTTCGAAGCAAAAAAATAGCACAAATAAGACTTATTTTCAATTGAAATAAGGAAGAGGGATCGCATCTCATTTGAATTTTTGACAGTATTTATGATATTTATTTGAATTGTCCATACACTTGAATCCATGAATAAAGACCACAGACTGAAAGAGAAATTTATAATTCTCTGTTTGGCTCTGCTTTTCCTGGGAAGCATCCTATCAATTAAGGCTCAAGACAAAAAAGATTTTCCCTTTCCTGTCACTCCATATATATTAGAAGAAAACGGACTGCATGTCATTCTCTCTGAAGACCAATCCTTGCCTGTTGTCTCGGTTGTTGTGGCTTATGATGTAGGCTCGATCAATGAACCTCCCGGGAAGACTGGCCTGGCTTATCTTATGGAAAAGCTCATGTTTCAGGGTTCAGAAAATGTCAATCGTATGCAGCATATGAGTCTGATAAACAAGGTGGGAGGAGAATTCAACGCCACAACCACAGAGGATAAAACGATCTTTTTTCAGAGAGTGCCCTCAAACCAGTTGGCTCAAGTACTCTGGCTTGAATCGGACAGGATGAGATCTCTCCAGATCAGCGCCTCGAACGTAGAACAGGCAAAACAGGCTCTCATTGAGGAATTAAACAGAATGAAAGAATCCGAGCCTTATCTCAGAAGTTTCTGGCGTTTTGACCAACTTCTGTATTCCAGTTTTGCCTACAGTCATCCTGTTGCCGGAGATGAAGAGGACGTGAAAAATCTTACAGTTCAAGATGTAACAGATTTCTACAGGACCTATTATGTCCCCAATAATGCAGTTTTAACGATCGTCGGGAAAATTGATAGAGAGAAAACTCTGGAAGATGTCAAAAAATACTTTGAAACCATCCCAGAAGGGAAGGAAACCCCTCTTCTTCCTTTTGCCAGCTCTCCAGTGAAGGAGACTATCGTTGAATCGATTGAAGCCCCTTTCGCTCAATCTCCTGGTTTTCTTTTCGGCTACAGACTTCCCTCCCCTTCTTCAGATGATTTCTACCCACTGTCAATCATTGAATACATCCTGCTCGAAGGGAACACATCCCGTATTCGCAAAAGGCTACTCAAAAGGGAAAGGACAGCCATTCAGCTGAGTGGAGGTATTGAAGTCCGGAAAGAGCTTGCGGTTTTGAAGCTATTTGTTTTGAATAACAATACACTCATGGCGCAGCGAAGCAAAAAAGCGATCTTCTCAGAATTGCACAAGCTCAAAACAAATTATGTCCCTGATGAAGAACTGAAAAAATTTAAGAATATGTTTAAGAGGAATTACATAAGCAAGTACACGAGTTCCCAAGCCAGGGCTCTCTTTTTTTCTGAAACATTTATCACAAGAAAAATCCTCTTGAATCCCTCTGAAGAGTTGGAGAAATTTCTTGCAGTCACGCCCTTTGACATAGTCAGAGTCAGTCACAAATACTTTACAGCTTCCAGTATCATTCTTGATATCAAGACAAAATGAAAGCTCAGAATCTTCGAAAAATTATCGTCTTGTTTTTCTTGCTACTGATCTCTACGGATTCCCCTCTTTTTTCTCAGGAAAGATTCCGAAAGACTCCCCCTATTCCTGAACCTCTCCCAACACTAGAGCTTCCTGAGATTCATTACAGATCTCTCCCCAACGGATTTCAGATCGGGATGATCCAGCAGGAAAGCCACCCCATCATCAGCCTCAATGTCATTATCTTCTCTGGAGAAAGCTCTTCTCCTCAGGAATTACCTGGCCTTGCCGCTCTCACGGCCAACTCGCTCATCCGAGGGGCGGCAGAGATGTCTTCCTCTCAAATCGAGGAGAGAATTGATTACATGGGAGGAAAATTTTCAATGTCTATTCATCCCGATTTTACGCTGCTCTCGTTCACCTTCCTAGAAGAATATCTGGACCGGGCTTTATACCTTGTGAGCAGGATGCTGATTCAACCCATACTCCTGAAGCGGGAGATCGACACTGTGAGGACAAACCTGTATTACAATTTGTTCAATAAAAGGGATGATCCTGATTTTATTGCAGAAAGACAACTGCTTCGACTTCTTTTTAAAGACCACATCTACGAAAGAAGCGTCTACAATGACGACGTATTAAAATTCTTGACCCAGGACGACATCACTTCTTTCTTCAACACCCATTACAGGCCGAATAATGCCGAAATTGTTCTCGCGGGCAATCTCGATTTCGATGCCATTGAAAGAAAAGTCAGGCGTTTTTTCGGAACATGGCCCAGGAAGGAAATAAAACACCCGACCGCTCCTCCGCCTGAGCCCTTCAACAGTACAAAGGTGTGCTTCATTGAAACACCCGGAGCCAAAGACGCCACAATACATCTGGGAAATGTGATTGTCCCCCCGGCTCATGCAGATATTTTCCCTCCCATGGTCTTGAATCAAGTGCTTGGAGGAACACCGAATAGCCGCCTGTTCATGAACCTCAGAGAATCCAAAGGATACGCCTACGATGCGTCAAGCGAGATCGAATTCTACAAGGACTGCAGTGTTTTTTCTATCCATGCAAGAGTCAGGCCTGAAGTCGTTGAATCCTCTATACAGGAAATTCTCAAGGAAATCGAATCCATCACGAATGAAAAAATTCCAGGTCTCGAGATCGAGCAGGCCAAATCCCATTTGATCGGAAATTTCCCTTTACAGATCGAGACTTTTGATAACCTCACCTCTAAATTGGCCGAAATCAAAGCTTTTAATCTGGGAGATGAGCACTGGGAAAGATACTACGAGAACATCCAGCTCATCACTTCAGAAAAACTTTTTGAACTGGCCGGAAAGACTCTGCTTTCGACACCAGCTATCGTAATCGTTGGAGATCAGGATATCGTTCTCCACCAGTTCGGAACATTCATAAAAGAAGTTGATATTTACAACAAAAAAGGAATTTACCTAGGAACATATAAGTTTGAGTGAAGGAGACGAGAGATGAAACTTGTGGAATGCATTCCCAACTTCAGTGAAGGAAGAGACAGAGAGAAAATAAACGCCATCACAAAAGAGATTGAATCCACACCTCAGATTACACTTCTAGATGTGGACCCCGGCGAATCCACCAACAGGACTGTTGTTACCCTGATCGGCACGCCCGATGGAGTCAAAGAAGCTGCATTTAAGGCAATCAAGAAGGCGTCTGAAGTCCTGGATATGAGCAAACACACTGGGGCTCACAGCCGGATAGGCGCCACAGATGTCTGCCCTTTCGTTCCTGTCGCTGGTGTGACCATGGAAGACTGTGTGCAGATTGCCAAGGAAGTTGGAGAAAGAGTGGCCAGGGAACTCAACATTCCTGTCTATTTGTATGAAGAAGCAGCTCAGAAACCGGAGAGACGGAACTTGGCGACCATCAGAAAAGGAGAATACGAAGGCCTCGCCGAAAAATTCAAGGACCCTGAATGGGCTCCTGATTACGGCAAGCCAGAGTTTAATCCAAAAGTTGGTGCGACAGTGATCGGAGCAAGAGAATTCCTGATTGCCTATAACATCAACCTCAACACCAGGGATCGCAAACTCTCGCATGATATCGCCCTCACCATAAGAGAGAGAGGACGAGCCAAAAAGGATAAAAACGGTAAGATCATAAGAGACTCAGATGGAAAAGCCATTAAAGTTCCCGGCAAATTCAAGGAGGTGAAGGCGGTGGGATGGTACATCGAGGATTATGGGATCGCTCAAATTTCCATAAACTTCACCAATTACAAAATTAGCCCTCCTCATGTTGTTTTCGATGAAGTCCGGAAACAAGCAGAAAAACTCGGATTGAGAGCGACGGGCTGTGAATTGGTCGGCCTCATCCCAAAGGAAGCCATGCTCATGGCCGGAAGATATTACCTTGAGAAACAGGGAAAAAGCACCGGTGTACCAGAAGAAGAGCTCATAAAAACAGCGGTCCTTTCCCTCGGCTTAAACGATGTCTCACCGTTCGAGGCTGAAAAAAAGATCATCGAGTACCAGTTTAAAGAGGTGGAGAACTCTCTTCTCGACCTCAACTTGAGAGAGTTTGCCAACGAGCTCTCCATGGATTCCCCGGCTCCTGGCGGAGGAAGCACTGCCGCTTTAAGTGGAGCTTTATCTGCATCGCTTTCCTCAATGGTGTCTAACCTCACAGTCGGCAAAAAGGGATACGAAGACGCCCAGAAAGATATGAAAAAATTCGCCGTGACAGCTCAATCACTCAAAGATGAATTCCTGAGAGCCGTTGATCTGGATACCATTGCGTTCAACAAAGTCATGGTTGCTTTTAAACTGCCCAAAAAAACGGATGAACAGAAAGAAGAAAAAGCACGAGCCGTAGAAGAGGCCTCCCAAGAAGCCACACTGGTGCCTATGGGAGTGCTCGAAAAAAGTATAGAAGCCTTGAAATTGGCAAAGGAGGTTGCCCTCAAAGGAAACAAGAATTCATTGAGCGATGCCGGAGTGGCAGGGCTCACAGCTCGCGCCGCCGCTGAAGGAGCCTATTACAATATCAAGATCAACCTACCCGGTCTTGAGGATGTGGATTTCAAATCAAAGATTAATAAGCAGGCCACCACGCTCGTGAAAAAAGCCGTACAACTCGGGGATGAGCTGAGAGAAACCATTGAGAAAGAACTGAAGTAAATATTGAGGAATTTTTTAATCACAGGACCTCCACGATGCGGGAAAACAACACTCATTTTAAAGATCAGCCAGGATAATGCTCTGTCCGAAAGGATCGGTGGATTTATCACCGAAGAAGTCAGAGGAAAGGGGGAAAGAGTCGGCTTCAAAATTATCTCTCTTCCGGATAAAAAAGAGGGATTTCTGGCAAAGAAAGGTTTTTCATCTCCTTATCGTGTGGGAAAGTATGGAGTTAACCTCAAAGACCTCGAAGATATCGGATGCGCGGCTATCGAAGACGCTCTTCATTCGAGAAAAACAATTCTATTGGATGAAATCGGCAAGATGGAACTCTTTTCGGAAAAATTCAAGGATACTCTACTCAAGGCACTGAACTCTCCTCAAAAGCTCCTGGCGTCGGTCATGGAACGAAGAAATGAATTTGCGGATGGAATCAAAAACAGAACTGATGTGAAACTGGCTCTCCTCAGTCGTAATAATTTTGAAGTCCTGTTCACAGAAATTCAAAATTGGATCAAAGAGCCTTGAGTCGATGAGGATGAATAATTCAGGAGGACGTGGATTATTCACGAGTCGAGGTTGCTGCAGACGTCGTTGCGAGGAGAGAATCGACAGCGGCAATCTCATGCCTTTGCGCAAGAACATGAGATCGCCACGCTTCGCTCGCGATGACATTTGATTTAAAGAAAAAGTCGTCAGATTTGCTCGCCCGAAGGGGAAAAGATGCCGACATTGGATGATATAGTGTTCATAAAGGAAGATTTGAAAAAAGTGTCGGCAGATTTTCTGAATAATTCAGGTAAGGCGGGATTATGAAAGAATGGACAACACAAGGAAGGAAGCTAAAGCTTGTGGAGGGAAATATCATCCTCCTCGACGTGGATGCCATTGTCAACGCCGCTAACAAGAATTTAATCCTGGGGGGAGGCGTTGCAGGCGCGATAAGAAACTCAGGAGGACCGTCCATCCAGGAAGAATGTGACACCATCGGCCCGATTAACGTCGGAGAAGCCGCGATGACTCACGCGGGAAAACTTAAAGCAAAATACGTCATTCATGCGGCCGGACCTGTGCAAGGTGAGGGTCAAGAAGAAGCTAAACTGCGCAGTGCTACCCTGAGCAGCCTAAAAATTTCAAACCAAAATCAGCTGCAAGATATTGCTTTTCCCGCGATCAGCACCGGAATATTCGGCTTTCCCATGCAAAAATGCAGCGAGATCATGCTCAAAACAGCGATGGAATTCCTGGAAGCGCATGATTTTCCACAGGAAATAATCTTCTGCCTCTACGGACAGGAGGCGTACAGTGTTTTTGAACAAACATTGGAAAAGCTCACCGGCTGAGACTCTAAGATCTAGTGAATTCTCCTGAATCTCTTGAGAATAAAAAAGAAGCTAAAAATGAGAAAAGAAAGAATCACTATAGTCCCTGATGCTGGAAAATCAAAATAATAGGCCAGGAAAAGTCCAAACAAAACAGAAATAACAGCAATAAGAGAAGAGAGGATTATGGCTTGTTTAAAATTGGATGCCAGTTGAAGCCCTGCCGCAGCTGGGATGACCACTAAGGCAGATACAAGAAGAATTCCAACCACTTTCATACCCAGCACGACTGTCACCGCGGTCAGAACGGTTATCAGAACATCCAGACGTCCGACCTTGATTCCTGAGACTTTTGCGGCCTCACGGTCGAATGTCATGTACATGAATCTGTGGTAATGCAGGATCACGATAAAAACAACGACTGCAGCCAATGCAATGGATAGCCACACTTCAGATGTTTCTATAGCTAAAATATCTCCAAAAAGATAACCAAAAAGGTCCACATTAAAGCTTTGTGCGAGAGTGGCCAGGACAATTCCCACAGCTAGTCCCATACTGCTGAAGATCGCGATGGCAGTATCTCCATAGAGACCCGCCTTCTCCTTCAACTTCATGATACCCAACGCAGCCGCCACAGCAATCACCAGTGCCACTCCCAAAGGGACAATTTTTAAAAATAATCCCAAAGCGACTCCGGCAAAAGTGATGTGCGCTAAACCATGACCGATCATGGAATCCCGCCTCAAGATGAGAAACACGCCCAAAAGCGCACAGGAGACAGCGACAAAAATCCCCGCAAAAAGCGCCCTCTGGAGGAATCCGTATACGAAAAAAGCATCCATTTCGGATCACAAAAGAAGAGTCACCGGTTAATGACGGTGGGAAACAAGATGGTGTCCTCCGGCCAGCATATCTTTAAAAGCCTGCGATTGGCAAAATTCCTCATGAGAGCCATGATAGACCAACTTCTGGTTGAGGCATGCCACTTGATTGACGTGCTTGTTCACGATCCCAATATCATGAGTGATCATGACAATAGTAATGCCCTCTTCCTTATTCAGAGAATCAAGCATATCGTAAAAATGTTCCTGGGTTTCTGTATCTACACCTGTTGTCGGCTCATCCAGGAACAGGATATGAGGCTGGTTGACGATCGCCCTGGCAATGAAAACTCGCTGCTGTTGGCCTCCTGAAAGACTCCCGATTCGCCAGTTTTTAAAACGTTCCATGTTCACCTGCTTCAATGCTTTTTCAATGGAGACCTCTTCCTCCCTCTTCTTCATTCTCAGAAACCTGCGACTGGCGAGAAGTTCCATGGCAACCACTTCTTTGATCGAGGCTGGAAACAAGGGATCAATATGAGTGGCTTTCTGAGGCACATAACCCACCTTGCTCCAATCCTCAAACTCTTCGACTGGCTTCCCCAGAATCCGCGCCTCTCCATGAGACGGCTTCATCAGCCCCAGGATGATTTTAATCAAGGTCGTCTTCCCGGAGCCATTGGGTCCGATGATGGCTAAAAAATCACCCGAACTGATGGTGAATGTCACATCCTTCAGGACCTCGACGGGACCATAATTGAAGGAAATATTCTTCACATCGATCAACGGCTTTGAATCAGCGGCAGATGAGTCCATCTTTTAAATTCTCCAGGTTCTCTTCCATTATATCAAAAAAAGTCTTTCCCCACTTCAACTGTTCTTTTGTGAGATTGGCTCCAGGATTCAAGACAAGGGTTCTGGCGCCAACCTCTCTGGCCAGGACTCTTGCTAATTTCTCACTCACAGAGGAGTCAAAAAAGATGACTTTTATTCCATACTTCTTGGCCAGCTCCACGATCTCAATCAACTTTTTCGGAGTGGGCTTTGCATCAGGACTCACTCCATAAAGAGAGATCTGCTGCAGTCCATACCTCTTCGCCATGTATCCAAAAGCTGCATGGCCGCCGAGAATAAAAACTCTATGAGTGCACGTTTGAAGGCCCTGTTTGTATTTATTATCCAGATCCTGGAGTCTTTGTTTATAAACAGAAGCATTTTTTCTATAAATTGAGGCTCCATCAGGATCTATTCCTGAAAGAGCGGCAGCGATCTTGTCGATTATGACCTGGTCATTCTGAAAATCTAACCAGACATGAGGGTCCGCCGCTTCATGGTCATGCTCCTGTTCAGTCCCGCCCTCATGCTCACCACTGGCAGAATCTTTCTCGATCAAGGATATCCCCTGGCCGGCCTCGAGAGTCTTCAAATTCGGATTTTGAACACCATCCAGGATATCCTGCAGCCACGGTTCCATGTTGGAGCCGATAAAGAGAAACAGGTCCGCTGATGAAAGTCTGACAATATCACTCGGCCGTGGCCTCCAGGTATGAATTTCCGCTCCTGGAGGAACAAGAAGTCTGACTTCTCCTCTTTCCCCAGCCACAGCCTGGGCAAACTCCTTCAGAGGAAAAACACTCGTTACGAT
>DAOVAM010000140.1 GCA_030671065.1 Candidatus Aminicenantota bacterium | reverse complement strand
AGAGGAGTATGAGGCATAGAATGAGGCACATACAGGAAAAACGGTCTGTCTTTGTTTTTTTCGATAAACCGGACAGCCCGTTCGGTATAACGAGTGGTCAACATGTCCTGGTCTTCCATCTTCGTCAACTCCTCGATCGTCTCATTCCCGTCAATGAGCGGGAGAAGCGGATAAGTCGCTTTATTGTGGTCCTGTGGAGTCGGCGTCCCGTCATACCAGATTGGCCACATATCATTGGAATACGGAATTCCCAGGTATTCATCGAAACCATGCTGGAGGGGAAGAAATTCTTTATGGTGGCCCAAATGCCATTTTCCGATGATGCCGCACGCGTATCCTTTTTTCTTCAAGACTTCGGCGATAGTTTCTTCCTCCGGATTCAGTCCGATTTTGGCATGAGGGCCCAATGCCCCGTATATAGAAACACGGTTGGGGTAGCATCCTGTTATCAACGATGCCCGCGATGCGCTGCAAACGGCTTGTGAGACGTAGAAACTGGTGAAGCGCATCCCCTCCTCTGCCATCCGATCAAGGTTCGGCGTTTCGAATCCTTCGGCACCGAAGCATCCAACGTCCGCATATCCCTGGTCATCCGTGAAAATCACCACGAAATTCGGAAGACGCTTCTGAAATAATGCGCAGGAGGAAAAAGGCAGAGCCACAGCACCCAATCCAATGGACTTAAGAAAATCGCGCCGGTTTAATTGAGATTTCATGATTTGTCCCTCCCAGAGTACTTTCTGTTTCCCCCAATCTTTAAAAGCATGCATGTACTATAGCAAAAACATTCCCAATCAGCCATTTCTATTTTTTAGGGAGATCGATCCTGAATTCTTCCTGACTTGGTTGTCTTTCTTGAGCATTTTCATTTATCTGTATCCCTGAATGGCCCGCCTTTACTATCGGAGATTAGGGGGGATGGGCCGAATTGGTGAAGAGAGAGAATTCCTCAAAAAAAAGAGCTTCTTTTTCTTTAACTTTTTCTTTTCTTTATCCCTTTTACGGCGCCTTCTATCAGACGATATGCAGCCTTTAAAGATACGAGATCCTTATCTCTTTCTCCAAAGGGCAGGGAAGCAATGCCTATGGCTGCTGCTTTTTCGTATTGGAACATGACTTCTAAAGCAGCAGCAAGCTCCTTGCTTGTCGGTCCTTCAGGAGCAGTCAAAGGGTGGCCGAGCACTTCTTGTGGATCAAGAACGTCCATATCAATGTGAACGTAGATGACCTCTGTCAGGCGGCTCAGCCGCTCCATTTGTGTATTTATGTTTTTGGAGAGACTTCTGATATCTTCGACAGATAGCAACTCACACTGGGAGCGGTCCAGGAGTTCCTGTTCAAGAGGGTCGACATCCCTGAGACAGGTCATAACAATATATTTTGTTGGAAGGGCCGGATCCAGGCCCGCTTTCAATCGCAGCCGAGTCAGACACATACCCGAAGCGATAGCAACAGGCATTCCCCCGAGCATCCCGCTGAGTGTTGTTTCTGGAGTATTGAAGTCTGCGTGGGCATCAATCCAGACAAGCCCGACGCGGAGCGGTTTTCTGCCTGCAAGACCTGTGGATTGCAGGCTCCTGGAATCAGATCTTTGAGAAATCTGTGCAGGCCCGAGATGCTGGAGACCAGCCAGCATACCCAGCAAATCCGTGCAGTTCGTCAGAAGCCCGATCGTGAAATATTCATCTTTTCCGTTTTCAGCGACGAGTTTTCCAAGATGTTGGCTTTCAAGAGCAGCCTTGTTCCAATCGCCGTATTGCTTGTCCTCTTCCGGTGTCAATTGAACAGTGGACACCTTCGCAATGTCACACCCCCATTCTTTGAGCCTATCCTTGAGGCCTCCCTTTTCCATCACTTCGGGTCCTCTTGAGCGATTTTTCACAAGAACCACTTTAATCTTTCCCTCTGCATAGCTTTGAGCAGTTATGGAGAGGGGTGCCAGTATAAAAAGAACTGCGATAAAGCAAAGAAGATATTTCAATGGTATCTCCTTAAAAGAAATGATATATCCAGAATAATACTTGGCTTTGTTGAGTGAGTCTACAGTTTTTTGGTTTTGACTGAATATTTTTCCTGTGCTATAAGTCTTTAAACAGAGGACCTGGGTGAAAACGTGAAATGCATGGGAAAGCGTGCATGGATGCCAAAGAAATAGTTTATCCATTCTGACTCGGGCTTTCCCAGGACTACAAAAACAATGAATGTATCCCGATTGAGGAAAGATGCAGAGGCCATATTCAAGGCAGGCTTAGAAGCGGTCAATCCTATCCATGAGGTAAAAAAACATGTCACGTTACAGAATGACAGGTTAACTGTCGGTACCAAGACCTATAATCTTGCAGATTATGAGGGTGTTTATGTTATCGGGACCGGCAAGGCCTCAGCGGCCATGGCGCAGGCCATCGAAGAGCTTCTCGGTGGAAGATTGAAAGAAGGTGTTGTCAACGTAAAGTATGGACACCTCTTCCCTTTGCATAGAATCAAAGTGAACGAGGCTGGACATCCTGTGCCTGATGAGGCTGGTTTTCGAGGAACACAGGAAATTATAGAACTCCTGAAGAAGACAAAAAAAACAGACCTTGTGCTTTTTCTGATATCCGGGGGAGGATCAGCATTGCTCCCCTATCCGGCTGAAGGCCTGACTCTTGAAGATATGCAGGAGGTGACCAAATGCCTTCTTGAAGTCGGGGCATGTATCCATGAGATCAATGCGTTGCGCAAGCATCTCTCTCAGGTTAAAGGCGGCAGACTGGCGAAACTGGCCTACCCTTCGACATTGATCTCGCTGATGCTTTCGGATGTCATCGGTGATGATCTGGACACCATCGCTTCAGGGCCAACCGTTCCGGATAAAAGCTCGTTCGCTGACTGCCTGAAAATCCTTGAGAAATATCAGATGCGGGAGAGAATCCCCCATTCTGTGGTTGAATTCCTCGAGGAAGGGGCCCGGGGAAAGGTTGATGAGACGCCCAAGGCAGATGATCCTGTTTTCGAGCGTACACAGAACCTGATCGTTTCAAGTAATATACATGCAATTCAAGCCGCAAAAAAGAAAGCAGATGAACTCGGGTATAACACACAGATTCTCTCCACTTTCGTGGAAGGAGAAACAAAGGAAGTGGCGAGAGTTCATGCAGCTGTGGCCAAAGAAATTCTCAAGACAGGGAATCCGGTTTCAAGGCCTGCATGCATCATTTCCGGGGGAGAAACAACCGTCACAATACGCGGGGAAGGACTCGGAGGAAGGAATCAGGAATTTGTTCTTGCCGCAGCCATCGATATAGACGGCCTGGAGAATGTGGTCGTCCTGAGTGGAGGTACTGACGGAACAGATGGTCCGACCGATGCTGCTGGAGCCATCGCTGATGGTGACACAGTGAAGCGAGCGACAAAAAAGGGACTGAATGCAGAAAGTTATCTTCAGGACAATGATTCCTATCATTTTTTCGAACCTCTTGGAGATTTGCTTATCACCGGACCGACTCATACCAACGTCATGGACTTGCGATTGGTGATGGTGGGCTGAAGGAGATATCAAGATGAAAAAATTCATTTTCACTGTATTGGCTGTCTTTATTCTAATAGGATTTGTTTTTTCGCAGAATGTCACATTAACCCAGCCAAATTCCGGTTCAAAATGGATGAAAGGAAAGACATACACGATACAGTGGACAAGACCAGGAAGGATTCCGTCTCAAATAGAGATTTCAATTCATTCTCCTGAGAACCGTCGTTTCACTCGAGTGATTGTGAAAAAAACTCCCAATAATGGGCAGTACAAATGGACCATTCCGCAAGATATTCCCGCCGGGAAATATGAAGTCCGGCTGAAAACGGTTGAAGGGAATTCAGTCGCAAGGAGCAAGGTGTTCCAGATTTTAGATCCTCCAAAGACGATGAGGACTATGTCGAAAAAACGAACTCCGACTCTTCAGACGCTTCCCCTACTGGATCCTTCTATGAAAAGTCAGCATGCTCGCATAAATCAGAACCTGATTCCTCAGACGAAAAACAAGCTGAATAGGCTGGCGAAGTCTTTATACACAGACATGAAACGCATGAAATTTGCCGAATTCCATCAGGTGGCGTTGAATAAGGTTCGGAAAAATTTTCCTTACGTCTCTCAGAAGGAATTGGATGTGGTCATGTTCTATTCTCTGAATGAAATAGATAAAAACCTGAGACAGGAGATTGAAGAGCTTCAAGGAATGTCGGATATGTCACAACTTGATATGCTGAAGTTACAGGATGCAATGAATAAGCAGGCTCAGCTCATGCAGATGATGTCGAACTTGATGAAGATGATGCATGACACGCAAATGGCCATCATCAGAAACATAAAATGAGATAGGGAGATCTGAGTATAGCCCTTTCAAGAAGAGAATTCCTAAAAAAGACAGCGGCAGCCGCTGGCGCAGTTCTTGCAGGCAGCGCTATTCCATTCAACTGCCGAAAAAAGCAAAATTTGAATATCCTCTGGATTATTGCTGAGGATATCTGCCCAGATTTAGGTTGCTACGGAAACCCATTCGTGCATACCCCCAATATCGATAAGCTCGCAGCAGAAGGTGTCACGTTCAGAAATACATTCACTACCAGCCCTGTCTGCTCTCCCTCCAGGAGCGCGTTGATGACCGGCATGTATCAGACATCGATCGGCGCGCACAATCACCGCAGCCATCGGGACGATGATTATAAACTCCCTCATCCTGTAAGGCCCATAACTGATTATTTTAGAGAAGCCGGTTTTTTCACAGCCAATGTCACTGAGCCAGCTCCGGGTTTAAAAGTCAGGGGCAAGACAGACCTCAACTTCACTGTGGACAAATTATTCGATGGCAAGCACTGGAATCAACGGCAGCAGGGCCAGCCCTTCTATGCGCAGATAAATCTCCCCTGGACTCATCGAAGATTCGTCAAGAACGAGCAAAAACCGGTTGATCCGGAAACGATCGAGCTTCCTCCTTATTATGCGGACCATCCGATCACCAGGGAGGATTGGGCCCTGTATTACGACACTATCGGAATTTTGGACCAGAATATCGGCTTGATCATGAAACAGCTTGAAAGCGAAGGCTTGCTTGAAAGCACAATCGTTTTTTTCTTCGGAGATAATGGCCGGCCTCATTTCAGAGGGAAGCAGTGGCTTTATGATGGAGGAATTCATGTTCCCCTAGTCGTTTGCTGGCCGGATAAGCGGAAAGCGGGTGATGTGAATGAAGAGCTCGTCAGCGCTGTAGACATAACCGCGGCGTCTCTTTATCTGGCGGGGATAAATGTGCCAGAGTATATGCAGGGCCAGAATTTCCTTGGTCCAAAAGGAAAGCGTCGAGAGTACATTATTGCCGCCCGCGACCGCTGTGATGAAACAGTCGACCGGATTCGCTGTGTCCGTACCAAAAGATACAAGTACATCCGAAACTATTATTCGGACCGACCTTACACCCAGTTGAACCGCTACAAAGAGAGTGAGTATCCTGTTCTCCGTCTCATGAAAAGGCTGAACGTCAAGAAAAAGTTAACTCCTGAGCAGGCGTTGTTTTTTGCATCAAATCGGCCTCCTGAAGAACTGTATGATCTTCAAACCGACCCGCATGAAGTCAAAGATTTGTCAGGCAATCCCAAATTTGAAGACAAACTGATTGAGTTGCAGCAGATTCTGGATACCTGGATAGAGGCCACCAGGGATCAAGGAGGAATTCCTGAGAACCCGTCTGTAGTGGAATTCTATCTGGAGAGAATGAAAAAAAACTATGACGAGAGAATCAAGGCCTGTTACAAAGAAGAGAACATGAGTCTGGAGCTTTTCAAATAGATTCCCGAACAGAGGCTTTGATCAAGTATAGACAAAGTAGACAGTCACTTTTCACTCTGTATCCACTTTGACTCTCACCCAATG
>DAOVAM010000102.1 GCA_030671065.1 Candidatus Aminicenantota bacterium | reverse complement strand
AAGACTCAATTTGAAGCGAAATATTTCAAACTCCTCAGACAAAAAACCATCGGTGACGACACACTTTCTTTTTATGAATAAAAATCTGACCACTGGATTCAGTTGTTCCGGCCAGAAACATAGACTCAAGTTTCAAGTTTAAAATATCGAGTGTCTTTTTAAAAATGAAAAAATCGCGTCCAAAAGACTTTCCTGATTTACGTGAAAATTCATCATTATCGGATGAAGATATTTTCTCAAGTCTGGCTGAGAAGAAGGGAACATCACTTTTTTTGGGCCGGTACTCTCTGAATCAAGTGGTAGCAGCATTGAGGAAGAGAAGCTTCTTCAAGGATGCTAAAAAAAGAAAATTATGGCCCCTGGAGTTTGACCTGGATTCGTCCGAGTATCCCCGGCAAAGGTTTCGGATTTTCCACAAGAAAAAGAAACCTGAAAACATGATTGTCGATTTAAAAATCATGGAAGGCGTGTTTCATCCGAAAAAGAAAATGAGCATGGGTATTTCCCTGTCTGAGTACAATTTTCTCATGCTGGAATGGCTGACCCTTCAAAATCCTCTTTTGAGCTTTTCGGGGGAGAAAACGCCTCTTCCCGGTCAAAAGCATCCTGGCCTTGGCTTGGGAAGAAAGATTGTGGATATTTTTATTCATCTGGCTCGGATCACACGAAAAGATGGGCTTCTGATCTCTCCGGCGTATTTCCATAATACCCTGTTGTTCTCTCGCTACTTTCATTTCATTAATCCTGAAAAATCAGGAGAAGTTCAGGCTATCAGGAGGTCTTTTCCTGATGTGCCATTCAAACAACTGGCATGGATTGTCCATCTCAATTGTATGAAGGATAACCAGGGAAAAGAGTATGAGTGGATGGCAGAGGAGGAGGTTTATCCTTTAAACAAAGTATTGATGGACTATTTTGATTCAAAAGACTATCGAGAGATTGTGGAGAAATCTGAAAAACATCTGAGTTTTTGGATCGATTGGGAGCGCTATAAGAAAAGGAGGGATGAAATCAAGCCTGAAATCGATTGATCCCCTTGAGTGAGGTATTAAGCACTGACCCCGATTTTCTGGCATTGACTTTGACAAAGCCCGAGTCCTACTGGTATAATTTCACCTTAATAAGGAGAGAAGAGAAATGAAGAAAGATATTCATCCTGAATACGTAGAATGCAATATCACCTGTGCCTGCGGCAACACTTTTAGCACTCGATCGACCAAGAAAGAAATCCGCGTGGAAATTTGCTCCAAGTGCCATCCGTTTTTTACAGGTAAACAGAAATTCATTGACAGTGCTGGACGAGTTGAAAAATTCAAGAAAAAATATGGCGATCTTAAGTCGAAAAAATAACCGAGATGTTTCAAGAGCTCGAAGATATCAAGGAAAAATACCGCCAACTCACCCTCTCTCTGTCTGACTCTGCCTCAATTTCCGACCCTCAAAAAATTAAAAAAATTGCAAAAGAACTTTCGAGTTTAGAACCTATCGTAAAAAGAAGCGAAGATTACGAAAAAGTCACAAAAGATATCCAGGAATCAAAAGAGATCCTGGCTGACTCTCAATCGGATTCTGAACTCAAGGAACTTGCCGAGGAAGAGCTGAAAAAGTTGCAGAAAAAAGAGGGGCAGATTGAGGAAGAGCTCAAGATGCTGCTCCTTCCTACAGATCCGAATGATGAAAAGAATGTCTTGCTGGAGATTAGAGCAGGAGCTGGAGGGGATGAGGCGTCTCTGTTTGCCCAGGATTTATTCCGGATGTATTCAATGTATGCGGAAAAGAAAAAATGGAAATCAGAGGTTCTGAACACCAGCTATTCTCCTATCGGAGGCTTTAAAGAGATTATAATCAACATTCGGGGAGAGAAAGTCTATTCTCAGCTCAAATATGAGAGTGGGGTTCACAGGGTTCAACGGGTTCCTCAAACTGAAGCCAGCGGCCGTATTCATACATCCACTGTCACAGTCGCTGTTCTTCCTGAAGCGGATGAAGTGGATGTGAAGTTGGATCCGAAGGATTTGAATATTGAAGCTTTTGGAGCTTCTGGCCCGGGCGGACAGAGTGTGAACCGGAATTATTCAGCCATACGGGTGACTCATAGGCCATCTGGTTTGGCCGTGTCCTGCCAGGACGAAAAATCACAGCACCGCAACAAAGAGAAGGCATTGCGGATTCTGAGGTCACGCCTCCTGGATATTGTCCAGAGAGAGCAACATGAAAAGATTGCTCAAAACAGAAAGTCTCAAGTGGGCACAGGGGAAAGGAGTGAGAAGATAAGAACGTATAACTTTCCTCAATCCAGAATCACTGACCATCGCCTGAATCTTTCACTCCATAAATTAGAAGCTGTTCTCGATGGGAGCATAGATGGAATCATCGATGCCCTGACTCTCCATTTTCAGGCTAAAATGATGGAGGAGAGAACCTCTTCCTCCGGGTAAACCGAGCTTTCGTTGAGTACAATCCAAGAATTATTCCATGAAGGAAAATCTGTATTAAAAGATTTTCCCCATCCCCATCTTGAATCAAAACAACTTCTGCTCAAATGCCTTTCTTTGACTGAAGAGCAGTTCTTGATCTCTCTGGACAGGAGTGTTTCAAGTTCCCAGGAGAGATGTTTTAATGCGTTGATTTCGAAACGAATAGCCGGAGTCCCGCTCCCGTATCTGACCGGATTCAAGGAATTCTGGTCAATTCCCTTCAGGATTTCCCCTGGAGTGTTGATTCCTCGTCCTGAAACAGAGTTGCTTGTCGAGAAGACACTGGAATTGTCAAAGGGAAAAGATGATGTCATGGTGGATATAGGAACAGGTTGCGGAAATATTGCTGTTTCTCTCGCCAAGGAACGGCCTCACGCAAGGATTTTTGCGATAGAATCATCAAGAAAGGCTTTGCAGCTGGCCAGAAGGAATGCTTCAGAGCAGGGGATTTCCACAATTACTTTTGCATCTGGCAGCTTATTTACTCCTCTGGAAAAGCTTCTCATAAAAGAAAAATGTGATTTTATTGTCTCAAATCCACCTTATGTCTCAGAGATCGATTGGAAAAAGCTTAGCACAGAGATTCGAGACCATGAACCCAAAAGTGCACTGGTCGCCGGAGAAACCGGATTAGAGGTCATTAAATCGTTGATCCAGGAGGCTCCTCTTTACTTAAAATCAGGCGGGTATCTTCTTTTTGAAATCGGATACAACCAAAAAGATGAAATCCAGTCGATGTTTAATTTATTTTCTTCCTGGAAGAAGATTGGTTTTCTGAAAGATCTCGCAGGGAAGAATAGAGTTGCTTTAGCAAGGAAGTAGGTTTTCTCTGTGTTTCACTTTAGCCGTGAGAACTGCAGAAGTTTTGGTTTTTTGCCTGATTTTGCATGAAACACTCTCAGATTTTAGATTTTGTCTCTTTCCACAGGGGGAAATGCAAAAAAATTTCATTCATACGAAATCAGAAAGATGGGAAAATCATCTTTAAAATCGCCCCTAAAGAGGATTGAAATTTATTTACGAGTGTGTAAACATATTTAGGATAGGCATGCTAACTTCCATATTTTTTATATCTTACGCAAGGGAAGTTCCACTTGACAGCTTTATTAGTCACATATAAAATATTACCGAGAGCAAAGGAGAACCTAGATGGCAAATGATGAAATAAGAAAAGAGATAGAAGAACACCTCAGAAGGGCCGCAGAACTCCAAAAAGAAATAGAGTCGCTAACAGGGAAAATTCTCGAGGAGCTCGAAAAAGTGAAGGAATTGAATCAGAAGACTGAGGAAATCGCTCCTGAGTTCCCAGAAGAAAAGGAAAAAGAGGTCGAGGAGATTCCTGAGATTGAGGTTCAGGCGCCAGAGGAAGAAATCCCAGAAGCTAAAGAGCCGGAGATTGAAACTCCTGAAGGAGCAGAACCCAGAGTGGATTTTAGGAAAGAGTTGGAAAAGGTCCAGAAAATTAAAGAAATGCTGGGGAAACCTGAGGAAATAGAACCCAAAAAAGAAGAAAGAGTAGAGGAAAAAGAGGTCCCAGAAGAAAAAAAAGAAGAAGAGAAGATTGAGGAGGTTATTCCTCCCTTAGAAAAGATAGAGGAGTCTGCTGGAGAAGCAGAGGTGAGTTTTGATGCAGAAGATAAGGCTGAGCCTGAAGAGACGCCTCCCTCTGAGCAAGAAATAGAAGTTGCCATCGGAGAAGAACCGCTGTCAGAGGCTGAGAAACCGCCCGAGGTTGGAGAAGAACCGATCGAAGCCTCTCCTTTTGAAAAGGCACCAGAAATATCCATAGAAGAGGAGAAACCTCTCGAGGTTGGGGATTCAGTGCCTGCAGAAGCTCCTCCAGTAGAGATAGAACCAGAAACGCCTTTAGAGGAGAAGCCTGTTCAAGAGGAAAAAGAGATAGAGATCGATGAAAGCGATACTATGCAAACCATGTTTTCGGGGAGATGGAAAAAGCATTGGCAGGATAAACCAGGGCCAGGAGAAGAACCTGCAGAGGAGTCTAAAGAAGAACCCAAAAAAGAAATAGCTCCTGACCTCCATGAGAAAGAAACTGTTGAGGCTCCTTCACCTGAGGCAAAGGAAGAAGAAAAGATTCCACCGGAAGCTCAACCAGATGTTGAAATAGAACCTGAAGTGAAAATTGAGCCTGAAGTCGAGGTAAAGCCGGCAGAAGAGAATGAGCCAGGAGTGGAAATAACCGAACCCGGTACTTTTCAAGGAAGGCGAGCCTCCGATGCCATTGAATATCTTGAAAAATACAAGAAAACTGAACCCGAGCAAGACGGTGAAGTGATCTACTATGAGCACAACGAGAAGATTATCTTGGATAGTGAGTGCATTATAAGCGCCCTGAAAAGTCACCTTCAGGAGGGAAAGGAACTTTACGAAAAACTGGCCCAAACCGAATCTCCCAAAGACCAATTTTTCGTCAAACAGGAAATCATCAAACATCAAGAAGCGCTTCGAGGAATTATTGAAATAGCGACCAAGCTTCTAGAAAAAGAAAATTGCAGTCTCCCACAATTCACCATGGAAATCGTTAGCGAGAAGTTTCTCAAGGAGATGCTTGAAAACTTGAGTATGCAGAATTGGAGCAACCAGGATGATTTCACTTTTTTTGATGAATATGTAAAAAAAATAGAGATGCAATTTGAGGCCCGGATAGATCCCACAGTGGATTTTTTAAGGTCCATAATCGAAGAATTAGGGGGTTAATAAACGCAAGTTTTTCATTTATACTGTCCCAACTCATTTCCAGTGCAGTTTCCACTCCGATAAAGAATAGATTTATCGCTTTATCCTCGAATCATCCTTTACCGTTTTCGCTTTCCATTTCATTGTGGTATATTCAAAGACAATCAGGATTTTGAAATGGTTCGCGTCAGGTTTGCTCCAAGCCCCACTGGATACCTTCATATAGGTGCGGCCCGCACCGCACTCTTTAACTGGCTTTTTGCCCGTCACCATAAAGGGAAGTTTATCCTCCGTATCGAAGATACGGATTTTACCCGTTCCTCTGAAGAAATGAGCAGAGGGATATTAGAGGGACTGAAATGGCTGGGTATGGATTGGGATGAGGGTCCTTTTTTCCAATCAGAAAAGCTCGATGTTTACAGAATTAAGGTAGAGGAACTCGTAGAGAATGGCTATGCCTATCACTGCTTCTGTTTGCCTGAAGAAATTCGCAAAAGGAAACAGGACGCCTCTTCCAGGGGTGAGTACTGGGAGTATGATCGTCGGTGTCTGAATCTTCCGGAGGATGAGAAAAAGCAGTTCGAGAAAGAAGGCCGACCCAAAGCAATCCGGTTTTTAGTTCCTGAGAGAGAAATAAAATACAGAGACCTTGTCCATGGGCCCATATCTGTGGAGAGCCAGAATATTGAGGATTTTGTTCTTCTGAGAGGGGATGGTCTCCCAACCTATCATCTGTCAGTTGTTGTTGATGACATCGAGCAGCGAATCACTCATGTCATTCGAGGTGATGACCATATTTCTAATACTCCGAAACAGATCCTGCTGTACAAGGCATTTGACTCTCCTCTTCCTGAATTTGCGCATCTGGCCCTTATTCTCGGCTCAGATAAGAAAAAGCTGAGCAAGAGGCACGGAGTGACTTCTCTTCATCAATTCGAGGAAGACGGATATTTTCCGCAAGCGATGTTGAATTTTTTGGCGCAGATGAGCTGGTCTCCCGGGGAAAAAGAGAGGCTGTATTCAACTGCTGAGATGATACAGGAATTCTCGCTCGAGAAATTGAGCAAAGGAAGCCCGGTCTTTGATAGAACCAAACTGGAATGGCTCAACGGGCAATGGATTTCCCAGATGAAAGCGGAGGAACTTTCCCCTTATGTCATGGAAGATCTGAAAAGAGTGAATCTCTGGCAGGATGATCTGGCGAATAATCGAAAAAGTTGGTACTTTAAACTGATTGACCTTTTAAAAGAAAGGAGCCGCACAATCAAAGACTTTGCTGTGAGAGCAAAGCCCTTTTTGTCTGACGATTATAGCTATGATCCTTCTGGGATTGAAAAGCACTTAAGAGATGAGAAGCTAGGAATTCTTCTTCCTGTCTTGAAAGAAGATTTTTTAAAAATGGACAATTTTTCTGCAGAAGATATCGAACATGTTTTGAGGCAACGTGCTGAAAAAGAAGGGATTAAGCCAGCTCTCCTGATTCATGCTTTGAGGATGTTAGTGGTTGGCACTCCTGTGAGCCCTGGAATATTTGAAGTCCTAGAGTTAATCGGGAAGAATAAGACAATCGAGAGAATGGACAGATTGAGGAACGTAAAACATTGAACTCCAACAAGAGGAGGCGATCGTGACTGATTCAAAAAAATACGAATACAAGGAAATACAGGCGCCGAGAGGCCCTCGGCTCAATACGAAAGGATGGTCCCAGGAAGGGGCTCTCAGGATGATGATGAACAATCTTGACCCGGAGGTCGGGGAGAAACCCGAGGAGTTGATTGTCTATGGAGGGACGGGAAAAGCGGCCCGGAACTGGGAGTGTTTCTGGGCGATTGTCTCTAGCCTGAAAAGCCTCGAGAATGACGAGACCCTGATCGTTCAATCAGGAAAACCGGTTGCTGTGTTCAAAACCCATCCAGAGGCTCCTCGTGTTTTGATCGCTAACGCATTGATTGTCCCGAAGTGGGCCACTTGGGATGAATTCCGGCGTCTGGAAGCCAAGGGCTTGACCATGTACG
>DAOVAM010000192.1 GCA_030671065.1 Candidatus Aminicenantota bacterium | reverse complement strand
CGTTTTGATAATGGAGAAGAAGGCACCATTCAAATGAGATTTCCTGACCATCATCTTGCCTGGGGTTTATCCTTTATTTTTTAAAAACAAGTACAAAATAGATTGAAACATTTGCCAAGTGGATAAGTATATATAATAGAGTAGAGACAATGAGTCTGAATTCCTTTTGACTGAGTTTCCTGGAACATATATTATATATTAATGCAATTCTCATCGGAGTGAAGAGTATGGATGTAGTGGAGATTGAAAACATCAATAAAGCTTTCGGACACACACAGGCTGTGGATGACTTGTCCCTGAATGTTCCCCAGGGGAGCATTTATGGCTTTATCGGTCCCAACGGGGCAGGGAAGACCACCACTATCCGGATGATCATGAACATCATTTATCCTGATTCGGGCAAGATCCGGATTTTCGAGGAAGAAATGCACGGAGCCACCAGTGAGCGGATCGGGTATCTTCCTGAAGAGCGCGGCATGTACAAGAAAATGAAGGTTCGTGATCTTCTCCGGTTTTACGGAGAGTTAAAAAGCGGCCGGAAGGTGAATAAAGAAGTGGATGACTGGCTGGACAGATTGGACCTCAGCGAATGGGCCAACAAAAAGATCGAAACACTCAGTAAGGGGATGGGACAGAAGGTCCAGTTTATCTCGACAGTCGTTACCCAGCCCGAGCTGATCATCCTGGACGAGCCGTTTACCGGTCTTGATCCGGTCAATGTCGA
Source organism: Candidatus Aminicenantota bacterium (assembly GCA_030671065.1). GTDB lineage: Bacteria > Acidobacteriota > Aminicenantia > Aminicenantales > Aminicenantaceae > SOIA01. The sequence continues at coordinate 3,935 of DAOVAM010000192.1, read as the reverse complement.
AACGATAAAGAATGCAGTGCTCGACCTCCGGTCTCAAGGAGCCACAGTGATTTTCAGCACCCATGATATGAATGTGGCCGAGAAAATGTGCGATTTCATTTTCATGATATTCAAGGGAAAAAAGGTCCTGGATGGAACCCTGGTCTCGATCCAGGATAGATACGGCAGTGATACTCTCCGGGTCCGCACAGAAGGTGGAATTTCGACCATGAAAAACTTGAACGGTGTAGAGAAAATCACGGACTTCGGTCAGCTCCAGGAGTTGCGGATCGCACCGGATAATGACCATCAAAAAATCCTTTCAGAGATCATGTCCCGGACGCGCGTCTACAGTTTTGATATGGCCAAGCCGACATTGTATGACATTTTCCTCAGGATTGCCGGGCCAGAGGCTAAGGAGGAGACCGATGCGTAGAATGCTCAGACTGGTGAAAAGGGAATATTTGGCCGCTGTCAAAACAAAAGGATTCATCATCATGCTGGTTCTTATGCCTGTCGTGATGGGGGGAAGCGGTATTGCCATGTATCTCCTCGAGGGCAAGGTGGATACGAAGGATAAGCATGTCGCTATCCTCGATCGTTCTGAGATAGTTAAGGATATGCTTCTGAAAGCCGTTGAAGAGCGGAACAGCACCGCAGTGTATGATAAGGAAACTGGAAAGAAAATTAGGCCTGCCTATCTCCTTGATAGAGTCGAACCCGACGAGAATGATCCCCAGGCACAGAGACTTCAGCTTTCTGACCGTATTCGTGATGGAGAGCTACACGCCTTTTTAGAGATTGGCCCGAATGTCCGTCATCTGGAGGGTGAGCAGAACACATTCCGGATAAAATACTATGCCAAAAATGCAGCCATGGACAACGTCCGCAACTGGCTGAATAACGCAATCAATCCTTATCTGCGCAAGATCCGGTTGGCGGATGCAGGCGTAGATGTGTCCAAAGCCGATGAGATCATGGCCTGGCTTCAGGTTGAACCCATGGGGCTTGTATCTGTTGATGATCAGACTGGCGAGATCCGGGAGGCACGGAGAACAAGTGAACTAGAAGCACTGCTTGTGCCCGCGGTCCTCTTTTTTCTAATGTTCATGTTGGTCATGATGGGCGCTATGCCGCTTCTGCAGAGCACCATGGAAGAAAAGACGCAGAGAATCGCAGAAGTCCTTCTGGGCTTCCTGAAACCTCATGAGTTCATGACTGGCAAAGTCCTTGGAGGTTTGGCTGTCTCACTGACCGGGGCATCAGTTTATGTGATCGGAGGAATCTTTTTTCTTGGAAAAATAGGACTGAAGGACTACATCCCCTTTCATATGGTCCCCTGGTTCTTTACTTTTTTAGTGCTGGAGATTGTCATGATGGGGTCACTGCTGGCGGCTTTTGGCTCAGCCTGCAATGATCCGAAAGATGCGCAGAACCTGACGTTTCCGGCTATGTTCCCCGTTTTTTTCCCAATGTTTGTCTTCATGCCGGTCTTGATGGAGCCGAACACTGGCTTTGCCACATGGCTGTCACTGTTTCCACCGTTCACACCGATGCTGATGCTCATCAGGAAAGCTGCGCCTGCAGGGATCCCTGCCTGGCAGCCCTGGGTAGGACTTGCCGGTGTTCTGCTGTTTACTGCATTTGCCGTCTGGGTAGGTGGACGCATTTTTCGAGTCGGCATCCTGATGCAGGGAGGCCCACCCAAACTGTCCAAGATCCTCAGCTGGTCCATCCGCGGCTAGCATTTATAGATTTCTACTCGTATCTGTCTAGTGTTTAACACTCTGGTCACGAGTATATCAGCGGACACATTGACACTCAGAGGCGAATTTGCTATACATTTGCCGTACAGGGCGGGAAAGCCACGAATTTGAAGAGTAGCGAATGACTTCTGACCAGGGCCTATCATCCATCTCAATGATAGCCTGAGGATTTTTATACATAGGATAAGGGAAAAAGGAGGAAGGATTATGGATAAAAAAATTATCGACTTATACGATGATTATGCTTCTGGATCCTTAAATCGTCGCGAATTCCTCAAGAAATTAGCTGTTCTCGCTGGTGGCACTGCGGCAGCCATCACTCTACTTCCTATAATAGAAAATAAGTATGCCCAAGCCCAAATCGTTCCAAAGGATGATTCCCGTCTTCATGTGGAGAATATCAAATATCCCGGTGAAACTGGCGATGTTCTTGCCCATCTTGCCAAGCCTAAGGGAGATTCACGACTGCCCGGTGTGGTCGTGATTCACGAGAACAGAGGTCTCAATTCCCACATCAAAGATGTTGCCAGGCGAGTTGCTCTGGAAGGATTTTTGGCTGTTGCTCCAGACGCCTTATCACCGTTTGGAGGAACTCCAGAGGATCCCAATGAGGCGAGACCGCTCTTTCGAAAGCTGGATAGCCAAGAGACTGTAAAAAATTTCCTTGCTGCAGTTCAATACTTGAAGACACATCCTCAATCGACAGGAAAAGTCGGATGCATGGGCTTTTGTTGGGGGGGTGGAGTGGCAAACCAACTTGCTGTGAACTCTCCGGATCTTGCTGCAGTTGTTCCTTTCTATGGACGGCAGCCTGCAGTTGAAGATGTTCCCAAGATCAAAGCGTCCTTGCTTCTCCACTACGCCGGTCAGGACGAACGGATCAATGCGGGAATCGAGGGGTACGAAGCCGCTCTCAAAAAGGCAAATATAGAATACAAGATTCACATGTATGAAGGGGCCGGGCATGCCTTTCATAACGACACTGGTTCCCGGTATCATAAAGAGGCGGCTCAACTTGCATTCAAGCGGACAATACAATTTTTCAAACAGAAGCTTAAAACCTGACGTTTGATCGTCACCTGAACAGTTTGAATTGGAATTTTTTAGATCAGAGGATCACTTTCCCAAGCAGCATTTCTTGTACTTCATCCCACTGCCACACGGGCACGGGTCATTCCGGCCTATTTTTGTATGAGTCTCGGTATCTGCGGCGCCCTTCACCGGCATGTGTTGATCAAGGATTTGCTGGCTCCACACCGCGGCGACTTCTGAAATGAAAGGTCGGCAGTGGGAGAAAAACTGTTTATAACCTGCACACAGGTAGTTCAGTCCTTCTTCGCCATCTGGAGTTTGGATGAAGCGATTCTTCGGGCACTCCCCGTTACACATTGACCTGACCTCACATGCCTGGCAATAGCGAGGCAAGGTATCCCATTTGGCTTGCCCGAATGCTCTCTGTGCTGGACTCTCGAGCATCTCGACCAGCGGAGTCTCTTGAATGTTCCCAAGGCAGTGTTCCGGGTCGACGAAATGGTCACAAGAAAAGAAGTCTCCATTGTGTTCGACGACAGGAATATCACCGCATGTCGGTCGAAAGATACACAGCGAATGCTCCTGTTCGAAGGCAGACCTGGCAGCCTCCTCGAATATCTGCACTTTAATCCGTCCGATATCCTGGTCCCTCCATTCATCAAAAATGGAGCAGAGAAAAACACCCCATGCCTCAGCCGGAACGGTGATGGGATTGACACGGCCCTTGGCTTCAGGCCGATGCTCGACCATAGGCAGAAAGCTCACGTAAGGAGCTTTGATCTGCTTGAAGAATCGGTAAACCTCAACAGGGTAGTTAACGTTATGTGCATTCACCACACACAGGATATCTGTATAAATTCGGTGCTGATGTAAGAGTTTATACGCTCGCATCGTTTGCTCGTGGGTGGGTTTCTGGTCCTTGGTGACGCGGTACTGGTCATGCATTCCCTGCGGACCGTCCAGGCTCAGTCCGACAGCAAAGCCCTCTGACGCCAAAAACCGGCACCAGTCCTCATCGAGGAGGATTCCGTTTGTCTGGATGCCATTGGTGATGCGTTGATCAGAGGGTTGATGTTTGCTCTGGAGCTCTATAATTTTGCGAAAATAGTCCAGCCCAAGAATAGTCGGCTCCCCACCATGCCAGGAAAAACGGATTTC
>DAOVAM010000155.1 GCA_030671065.1 Candidatus Aminicenantota bacterium | reverse complement strand
TCCTTTAAACAGAGCCTTCAGTGTATAACGATTTTCTTTTTCCTCTATTTTAATGTTTTCAGGAAATCCCAGCAAGAATGATTTCGTACCCAGTAAATAGATGATTTCCTCCAGGAAGCCGCTGAGCAGCTGTTTGAGGTCCTTTCCTTCCACTTCAACCGGATGTGTGATTTTGTGCTCAATCCTTTCCCAATCCCACATTAATGATACGGTCGCTAGAGCGGCATTGGAGAAAGCTTCCTCAAGAGTCTCTCCAAAGGCTTGGAATTTTGCATCGGCGGTGTGTTCGAAAAACCTGTACCTCTCCATCCCTAGAACTCCCCTTTCTCTTCATTCGTTTGACTCTTGAATTGACGCACAACCCGGCTCTGAAGATTCTTCAGTCTCGGAGAAAGTTTCACTGGATGCTCTCCACTGACATCCTGTAGGGACTTGTATTTTTCTTCAAGATGAGAGAACTCATCCAGGAATCGCTCCTGCATCTTGAATAAACGAGGCCAGGCGGCATGAACGCAGCTGACCGCCATGTTCAGCTCATACAGGTCTGTAAACAGGGCCGATCTATTCATTCTACCCATCCTTTTTTTCATGTCTTCCTGCCATGGTTCTGGATTTCTCTAAAATCTTCCGGCTATCTGGCTTCCACAGGAGGGACATTCGGAGTTCTTCAGGTTGAAATCCGACATATGGAATCCCTGTCGACGAATGACCGCATTCCTACACGACGGGCACAGCGTATCCTCGGATTCCCCCAGAACATTCCCGATATAGACGTACCGAAGCCCTTCCTCTTCCCCTATAGAGCGAGCCTTGTGCAACACTTCTATGGGGGTTGCCGGAGTATCGGTGAATTTAAAATCCGGATGGAACCGGCTGATGTGCCACGGAATATCCGGGTCGGTCTCAGCTATAAAACGGGCAATATTCCGAAGCTCCTGTATGGTCGCATTCTGGCCAGGAACCACGAGCGTCGTCACCTCCACCCAGATGTTCAATTTTTTCATGAGCCGGATTGAATCCAGAACAGGCTGCAAGTGTCCCTGGCACATCTCTGTGTAGAACTCCTCTCGGAAAGATTTCAAATCCACATTGCAGGCGTCCAAGTAAGGGTGAAAAGTCTCCAGGGCTTCAGCGGTCATGTAACCATTAGTGACAAAAACATTGGCCAGTCCCTTCTCAGATGCGAGACGGGCTGTGTCGTAAGCGTATTCGTAAAAAATCGTGGGCTCCGTATACGTATAAGAAATACTCCGACAGCCGTAATCCTCGGCAGAAGAAACCACATCCTTAGGAAGAAGTGTATGGCCGGAGGATCCGTTGTTTTTCCTTTTGGTCGACTGGGAAATCGTCCAATTCTGACAGAAAGGACACTGGAAGTTGCATCCTATTGTTGCGATGGAGAAGGATGTCGAACCGGGTAAAAAATGATACAGAGGTTTTTTTTCGATGGGATCGACATGCGCCGCGATGACTTCTCCGTATACATGAGTGTAGAGCTTCCCTTTCCTGTTTTGTCTAACACCGCAAAAACCATATTTCGAGTCTGCAATCTGGCACCTATGACTGCAGAGAAAACAGGACACTTTTCCTTCTGAAAGTGCATGGTAGAGCATCGCTTCTTTAAGCATCTGCATTATTTATTTATGCGGAGTTCATCATCAGGATAAAACTTGTTCGCCGAAGGGCAGAGGTGCTTCAGCTGGCAGGCCGGACAGCGCGGCTTCCGTGAGGGACAGACCTTCCGGCCGTGGTTGACGAGCATGTAATTGAAATCAAGCCAGTCCTTTTTGAGAACGATCGCCATGAGATCTTTTTCAATTTTATCGGAATTCTTCTCCTTGCTCAATCCCAATCTTTGAGCCAGCCGCCCCACATGAGTATCCACGGCAATGCCTTCGACCTTCCTAAAACCACTAGAAAGGACGATGTTCGCCGTTTTCCTTGCCACTCCTGGAAGAGTGAGAAGGTCTTTCATGTTATCAGGAACATCACCATCAAAATCTTCAACGATCTTTTTGGAGGAGCCGATGATATTCTTTGCTTTATTCCTGAAAAATCCAGTGGATCGAATCTCTTTCTCCAAAGCCTTTTGGTCAGCGGAAGCAAAATCGTGGGGAGTCCTGTATTTGCGAAAAAGCTGGGGTGTGATCTTGTTGACTCTTTTATCAGTGCACTGCGCGGAGAGAATAGTGGACACAAGAATCTGCAGAGGCGTTTCAAAACTGAGAGCTGTCCGGCTCCTTGGATAGGCCTTGTGCAAAATGTCAATGATTTCCCGAACTCTCTCCTGTGCTCTTTTCATTCCCTTCCCTCCACTCAAAAAGGACACGTCCCGGAATGGCACCCTCCCGCATACTCGGATTCTGCCAGAATAAAATCCAATACTTCTTCTCGCTCTTCTCCGATCCTCGAGTCAAAAGACAGCACCTGGTTCTTCTTGGTGTCGTAACGGTAAATAGTGATCCCTTTGCACTTCAACTCATGGGCCATTCGATAGATCTTACGAACGTCCTCCACGGTGGAATCAAACGGTAAATTTATGGTTTTGGAAACAGAATTATCTGTGTACTTCTGAAAAGCGGCCTGAATCCTTAGATGGTGTTCAGGAGGGACATCGAAGGCCGTAACAAAGACTTTCCTTATGTCGGGAGGCAGCTTTTTTATTTCCCGGATCGTGCCCACTTTTCCGACTTCGGCCAGGAGCTCTTTGGAATAAAGGCTTCTCATCCTGAGTTCTTCTTCGAACAGAGAATGCAGCTCATAGAGTTTTCTCCCGGACAGAACGTTCCGCACAAAACTGAGAGCAAACAGAGGTTCGATGCCGCTAGAACAGCCTGCTACAATGCTGATGGTTCCAGTCGGAGCGACTGTGTTCACCGTCGCATTGCGCATCCTCATGTTTTTCTTCGGATAGACAGACTCTTTATGGTTTGGAAAGACTCCCCTTTCTCGAGCTAGAGCTTGGGATGCATTCAGGGAGGTTTCGTGAAAAAACCTCATGATTCTGGACGCCATCCGAGTGGCACTCTCACTATTATAGGGAATACCGAGTTTGATAAGCATATCCGCAAAGCCCATCACTCCCAGGCCAATCTTGCGGTTGGCAAATGTCATTTCCTGAATCTGAGGAAGAGGGTAGGTGTTGACTTCTACCACATCATCCAGGAACCGCACTCCCCATACGATGGCGTCTTCCAATCTTTTCCATTCAACAGAACCATTTCTCACAAATTTCGAAAGGTTGATCGAAGCCAAGTTACAGCTCTCGTTGGCAAGGAGGGGAATTTCCCCGCATGGATTCGTGGCCTGTATACGGCCCAGCCGGGGAGTCGGATTATGTCGGTTTATCTCATCAAGAAAGATCAAGCCAGGATCTCCTGTGCGCCAGGCCGAGTAGACAATCAGATCAAACAGAACTCGAGCTTTGATGGATTTGACTGTCTTTTTTGTGCGCGGATTGATCAGGTCAAAATTCCTATTCCTCTTCACAGCCTCCATAAACTGGTCGGTCACACCCACTGAAAGGTTAAAATTCGAAAAAGCTCCTTCTTCGATCTTTGCTTCGATAAAATCAACGATATCAGGGTGGTCACAGCGCAGGATGCCCATGTTGGCTCCACGCCTTCTTCCACCCTGAACAATTACCCCTGTAGCCTGGTTAAAAATGCTCATGAACGAAACAGGACCAGAGGCTTCCCCTTTGGTGGAAGAAACCAGGTCTCCTTTGGGCCTCAGCCGAGAAAAATCGAAACCTGTTCCCCCGCCAGTCTGATGAATCTTAGCCATGTTTTTCAATGCTCCAAAAATTCCTTGAATAGAATCATCGACCGGAAGTACAAAACAGGCAGAAAGCTGACCGAGAGCTGTCCCGGCATTCATGAGCGTAGGTGAATTGGGTAAAAACTCAAAATCAGTCATCATCCGGAAATATTTTTCTTCGACCTCATTTTTTTTTCGCTTGGACTTGAAATTCGCCTCTCCTTCGCACACACTTCTGGCGATCCTGCGGAAAAGCTCTCTGGGCGTCTCAAGAACATTCTTCTCATCATCCTTCAAAAGATAGCGCTTCTTAAGGACAAGAAGAGTGTTTAAAGGAAGCTTCAAGTCATCCCTTACGCCATAGATGACCTTAACCTGTCTAATGTCCTTATGTTCTTCACGGTAGAGGATGTAGCTCCGTGCAACAGAACTGAAGCCTTCCTGCATCAACACCTCTTCCACAACATCCTGGACTTCTTCAACAGAGGGGATTTTATCCTTAAAGACCGAAGCGATTTTCTCTAACACAATCGCTTTTGAAACTTCAGCAGTACGAGCAGCCTTCTTGTCATCAGCGAGAGCTTCCAGAGCCGCTCGGTAGATAGCCCTTTCTATTTTCTGCGTGTTAAACTCAACAAGAGAATTATCCCTTTTTCTGATTTTTTTCGGTAAACGTCCCAATTTTTTTCTCCTCACACGCCTAATTCGGAGCGCAGCTGGATGAATCGAAGAATGTCGTTTCGGCAAATGATACCGGCTATCCTCTCTCCTTAACAAAACACGCTCGCTTGAATATGCCTCCTAGGGCGCGATCAGGCGCAGGATGAACGAAGTTCCCTCTTCTTACTTTTTGATTATATAAAAAGCCACGCCAATGGAAAAGCAGGAAAAAAACTGGCGTTGGAAAAAAAGAAGTCCGGCTTTGATGACTTTGATAATTTACTCTCAAAGTTAAAATCTTGAGAATTTTTCCTTGGGAGAGCCACACAGCGGGCACTTATCAGGAGCTTCGCCTTCTACCGTGAATCCACACACCTGGCAAACATGAATGGGCTGAAATTCCATATCCTCTCCGTTATCCACAGCTTCTTTAGCTTTCTTATACAGTCCGGCATGAACCTTTTCTGCTTCCAAAGCCCACTTGGTTACTGTCTCTGCACCCCTCTCCTGTTCTTCTTGAGCCTCTCTGATGAAAGTCGGATACATTTCCTCCACTTCATAGGTTTCCCCTTCGATCGCGGCCTTTAGGTTTTCAGAAGTCTTTCCGATGCCGGACAGAGTCCTGAGATGATTGGTAGCGTGAATCTCTTCGGCAAAGCTGTTAGCTCTGAAAATTCGGGCGACGTTTGTGAGGTTCTCCTTTTCTGCTTTGTCCGCAAAAGCGAGATATCTCATATGAGCCTGGCTTTCTCCAGCAAATGCATTTTTTAAATTTTCTTCACTTTTTTCTTTCATTGTCTTCTCCTTAAAGTGCAACCATTTTCTCAATCGCTCCTCTTGCCTTCCGACTGATTTCAAGAGGAACTTCAACTTTATAAACCATATCCTCCAGAGACTTTAAGACTTTTCTCAAGTCTGTTTTTTTCATGTTCGAGCAGAAAGACTGGTCTCTTGCAGGATAAATATTCTTGGTCGGATTCTCCTTTTTTAACCGGTAGACTATGCCTGTCTCCGTCCCGATTATTATTTCGTTTTTGGTCGTCGTGCGAGCTTCTTTCACCATGCCTCCGGTTGAAAGAATCCGGTCTGCGATGTCAATAACTTCAGGCCGGCATTCCGGATGCACCCACACTTCCGCTTCAGAATGCAATTTCTTTTTTTCCCGGACA
>DAOVAM010000086.1 GCA_030671065.1 Candidatus Aminicenantota bacterium | reverse complement strand
GGTTGGACAGAGTTTTGCAGACATCTGAGTGAATGTGATAAAAGTCTTTTCTTTTCATTTGAGTTATCCTGTTTCTCTTTTTATTTCATTACAATATTCGAATATATTAATTTTACTCTATCGCATGTTTTTTTTCAAGGGAAGGGAAGGATGATGATAAAAGTGAAGAAAAAAGGGGGCAGTCCCCAAAAAGGAGTCTGCCCCCTTTAATTTAATTTCCTGGATAAAGAAGAGAATTCAGTAAGAATTTGTATGTGCCGTGGGATTGAGCGCGGAACTGACTGCGGAAGCCGATGAGAATGATGTGTCCTTTTTTGTACTTTGTATCCACAACTGCAGCTCTTCGAGCGATGGTGTCTTCACCGAGAAGCCAACCGCTCAGGAGGATATCTTTATCAGGATAGCTGGCTACGACTTTTCTGTCCCAATCGCCTGAAGGAGTTCGAGTCCTAATAGCCAAACTGCGGGAGAACATGGCTGCCGCTTCCTTGGGCATTCCGTAGCCGATGGGTGTTGTGTTGTCCACTTGGATCTTCAATAAAGAAGTCGGGCAGAAAAAACTGCTGCGGCTTACTCCTTCCAGAGCATTGCTTGCTGGAGGTTGGAATTCACTGAAAGCGAGGCCACACGCACTGTTGAGAGTGACGAGGATGCCTCCTTTTTCCACAAAACTCTTCAGAGCTTCCACTCCTTCTTTGCCGATACCTCCCTCATACTCTGGTGGCATGGGAGCAGAAGATCGGCCTCGGCGTGCTGAAGGACCTGATGTTCCCGATTTTATTATATCTGCACTTTCACTAGCAAAGACGATCACATCGTATTTTGCTTTAAGATCGACCTTTTCCTCTTTTTTGCCTTTTTTCGTGGGTTTGAAATCTTTGTTATGCAAAGTTGTGTAGGGGACACCCAGGTCGTCAAAGACATACCTTGTCCATCCCTCGTCCATGTTTGACCTCCAGGATTGATACAGGCCTATCCTTGAATTCTTCAGCGGTGATGCAGGAATGTCGGAAATGCTGTCGAGCCCGTAGGCCTTGCCGTGCCATTTTTTCAATAAGTCCGGGAGGAGCTTTTGGACCGCGGCAGTATTCTTGACAATGAAACTTCCAGCTGCTGCTGTGAAATCCTCTCTTTTGATTTTTTCCTTTGATCGGAACATCTCGACCTTATTCTTGAGCAGTGAGAAAACGATCGAGTAAGAGGCATTCATCCGGCAGTCCAGAACGATGTAACCAGAGGAGGAGGGTGATGGTGCTGTAGAAAGAGAACCATAAGGCGCTTTTTCCAGCTTTTCCGATTGAACTTCAAAAGCGTGCTCGATTCTATCGCATTTCACTCCCATCTGGAGCGGAAGAGTCCAGCCAGCATTGTCGTAGGGAGGAACCGGAGGACCTCCGGGGTACTGCCGGATATCCGGATACTCTTGTCTCTCGAGGAGTGCTTGAGCATAGGGCTTGTAAGGCTGAGACATCTTAACCACAAAGGAGCCAGCCGGGTAGACTTTTTCATCAGCTATGAACTCCTGTTTGGTCTGGTGTACTTCCACGCCACCGAACATCAGGATATCCAGCATCCTCAGTGTTGTCGGATAATCACGCTGCTTACTCGGGATGACGAATGCAAAGGGATCGCCTTTCTCTCTTTTTTCGATAGAATTCTTGTACATCCTGTAAAAGTTATACAGAAAATCCTCTTTATGAAGATGAGCTGTTTTGATCAAACTCAGAGAAAGAACGAGCTCATAGTCCACGAGGTCTCTGAGTCTCCACCAACCTCCTGGCCAGGGATCTGGAAATTCCAAGCGTTTTTCGTAATAAGATTGGGGAACTTCTGTCGGTTCGATATGGATAGGGGAGGCGATTCGAACGGAAGCCATCTCGCTGAGTAATCCCACGACATTGTGGAGCCAGGATGTATCATCGCAAGCGCCGATCCACCACGCTGTATAGCTTCTTCCGTTGACAACACCCTGAAAACCATTCTTTTGCAGATCATAAGCCATGTTTGCCCCGCAGAGATTGACACCTCGCCAGAGCAAGGGCTGGACATTGGGAATAGGCGGGTTCATGAAAGGGGGAATGAAAAGCCTGGCACCGGTCGAGCCCATCTGGTGTTCATCGATGTGGATCTGAGGAAGCCAGTCATGATAGAGCACCTTGGTCACAGCCTTTGTTTCAGGGAGGTTAAACATGAACCAGTCGCGGTTGTTATCGTGTCCTGCATAGTGGTGATAGAGCCAGGGCATTCGGCCACCTTCGAATTTTGTGCCCACATATTTCTGGTACCAGTCTGTGACCATCTGCTGCCCGTCAGGATTTGAAGTCGGGACAATGAGAACGATCACATCGTTCAGGACTTTTTCAGCATCATACGGAGTCTTTCCGGCAGCGAGTTTATAGGCCAATTCCATGGCCATTTGTGAGGCAGCGATTTCTGTCGCGTGTTGGTTGCACGTAATGAGCACCATGGCTTTTCCTTCTTGTGCGAGTTTTTTGGCCTCTTCAGGAGGTGTGACTCTTGGGTCTCTGAGTTTTCTCACAATCTCTCTGTAGGTATCCAGCTTACCCATATTCTCTTTGGAAGTGATGACGGCCATGATCATCTGTTTTTTTAAAGTCGTTTCGCCGATATTAATGACCTTGACTCTTTCTGATTCCTGGGCGAGTTTTTTGAAATAAGCCTGAATCTGATTGTAATCAGCCAGTTTGCGATCTGCACCGACTTTGTGCCCTAAAAAATCTTCGGGGGGAGTCTGTGAGAGGAGAAAGCAGGGCAAAAGAAATAAACTCAATAAAAGTGCGAATGTTTTTAATCCTCTTTTACATCCCAGCATATGGACCTCCTTAATTTGAATTAGATTTTTTCTATCACCTGCACTTTTTTCTGTCAAGAAAAAAAGTCAGATTTTACGGGGGGCTTGAGAAGAATGATTCTGTCGATCTCTCCATTTTTCTGATCATAACCTGACCTGACCCCATTGACAAAGAGGGGAGATAGAGTTAGGATTTTTCTTGTTGGTTCAGAGCTGTTGAGCCTGAGGGTTTTCGTTTTTGGAAAAACATCTCGATACAGAAAAGCTCCTGAAAGAAAAGATCAAATGGACCGTGCTAGATGGGGAGCTAGCGGTGCCCTGTTGCCCACAACCCGCTACAGTGGGATTGAATTCCCTGTCGAGGCTGTGCTTTTTCTGGCCAGTGTTTGTGTAAGTGGTGTTGAAGGTTTGGGCCCTGCGCAAAGAGTTCTTTGTGAATTCCGTCAGGACCGGGAGGTAGCAGCGGTAACAGAGAATCCTCTTGTGCTGCAGATCAGCCTGGCCTGAGCTAACTGCATGGATAACGCAGGGGGAGCTTAGTCGGAGCAGGGTGCACGGTCCTTTAATTAAATCCCCAAAGGCTGCGATTATCGTGCTATGCTTGGAATAATATGTCGGGCAGGAGTATTTTAACGAGCTGGAGAGTGAATTTTATCCTGGGGAAAAATTATTTCCAGGAATTCTTCCGTGTCTAATTCTGTTTTTATCACTCAACTCAATAAGAGATGAGCCTCTCTTATTTTTTCCCTTACAGGAACTCCGTAAGGGCAGATTTTTTCGCATTCACCACAGTTTTGGCATGCCGTAGCTGTGTGCCCGGATTTCAGTCTGGAATAGGATTCTTTTGCCAATCGAGTTTTAGCATAGCCTTCATGATAGGCGAGATAGCGGAGGATGGATGTTGTTTCGATCCGGGAAGGACAGTTCTTTTGACAGAGTCCGCACATGTGACAGTAATCTGTAGAATTTTCCACAACAAAACGGAAAAGATTTTGTCTTTCCCTCTCAGAGAGGGATTTTCCGATCACTCCCAGGTCTTCTTCCATTTCTTCAAACGAAAGCATTTCTATGACAGCTGACGAAATATCCCTGTTTTCCAATACCCACTTGAGCATTGCCTGATAAAGCGTAGTTGTGCCTGTCTTGTATTTTTCAAGGTTCTGTCTTCTCCCTCCGATTTTAAGAGTCTTCATGGCTATGATCCCGACATCTTTTGATTTGGCCAATGCGATAAGGTGTCGAATCCCACAGGCGCCAAGATAATCGTCATAGGTTTCTATATCTTTTTCTGACTCCTGGATGTCGAAAACGTTGTACCCGAGTTGGATCATGTCATAAAAGCCGCACTCGACAGCTTTTTTTACGATCTTATGGTGATTCGCGTGGCAAGACAGACCTCTGAATCTGTATTTTCCCTGTGCTTTGAGTTTCTCGAATGCACTGAGAACTCGTTCATCGTCTAGGAGTGTTTCATCTTCGACGCCATGGATGAGGAGGACATCCATATAATCCGTGTTGAGCCTTCCGAGGCTTCCCTCAACAGAACTTATTATGCTTTTTTCACTCCAGTTCCGCCGGAGATGGAATTTTGTTCCCACATGGACATTTTCTCTTCCGGCTTCTTTGAGGAGTTGACCGATCTGTCTCTCGCTGTTGCCGTTCATGTAACTGTGGGATGAGTCGATGTAATTGACGCCTCTCTCGAACGCTTGATGGAGAATCGGCATTTCCGGCACAGGGCTTCCTCCGAGCGAGATCTCAGAGATCATGAGGTTTGTTCTTCCCAGCCGGCGATAATTCATTGAGCCTTTTTTCAGTTGATCGCTTTGTTCCTTGCCTCCAGAAAGCAGGCTTGCAGAAGCGAGAGATGCAGAAAAAGTACCAAGCAGAATATTCCGCAAGAAGGTCCGTCTTCCTGGGGAAGAATCAGAATCTAGCTTCTTTTTTATCATTGTCACAATCCTTTGATTTTAGTCTTCCAAGAGCCCTAATTCTTTCAAAAGAGCTCTCATGTGCTCTTTTCCCTTTTCATCAAGAGGAAGGAGAGGAGGGCGGGGAGGACCGCCGGAGTACCCGAGTAGGTCAAGAGCATATTTGATCGCGGGGATACCATAAGTCTGGATGATGGCCTTGTTCAAAGGGATCAAGTCAAGCTGGAGTTTGAGGGCTTCATCGAGTTTTTTCTCGGAAAACAGCTTGTAAAGTTTCACGCAGTGAGCCGGTGCAACTGTGGCCAGGCCAAGGATTCCTCCTTGAGCACCGATGAGAAGGCCCTGTAAAAAAACACTCCCTGCTCCAAGAAGAACACTGAATTGAGGAGACACGCGAGGAATCAGTTCTCCCAGAGAAGATAAATTCCCCGAGCTGTCCTTGATTCCTGCGATGTTATGATGCTTGGAGAGCTCGACAATAAGGTCAGAATCCACAGAAATGCCTGTGAATCGGGGAATATTATAAATGAACACAGGCACTTTGGACTTTTCTGCGAGAGTGAGGTAATGCGTCAACAGAGCTTCTTTGTGCATCAGGGATTTGTAATAACTGGGAGGCCGGATCAAGGCGGCATCGATGCCATGTCCGGCCATCCTGTTCGTGAATTCAAGGGTTGCTTTTGTGGATTCTCGGGCTGTTCCGACGATTATTTTTTTTTCAGGAGCAGCAGATTCTTTCACTTCATGAACGAGTTCCTCCGACTCTTCATCAGCGAGATAGACGGTCTCTCCTGTTGAGCCAAGGATGACATATCCCGCCAGGTCGATCCCGTTGTATTTTTGGATGTTTTCCTTGAATTTTTTGGTTGAGATCTCATCTCCAGCAAAAGGAGTCGTCAAAGCAGCGAATACGCCCTTAAAGTCAGAATGCATCTTTGTCTCTCCTCAAATCCGACCAATGTTTAATGAAACTTTCTATTCTCCATAAAATCGAAATCTGTAAAGAAGAATTATTATAGATTTTCAATTTTTTTCAATTCTTTTTCATCGAATCCGAAATAGTGTGCGATTTCGTGAAACACGACCTCTCTGACTTTCTTTTTCACCTCTTTTTCTGTGGAGCAGATTCTTTCTATGGGTTTTTGGTAGATGACAATCACATCAGGAGGAATATTCCCGTAGAAAGGCCCGCGGTGTTTGAACGGAACTCCATGGTAAAGCCCCAGGATCTGGCTGAATGCGGATCCTCCCATTCGCTCGTAGACCTCTCTTGAAGGCTTCGCTTCGACTATCACTGTGATGTTTTGGAGACGTTCTTTAAATTGTTGTGGGAGTTCTGCCAGGGCATCTTCGACGAGATTTTCAAACCTCTCTTTTTCCATAGTATTTTTAACTCCCTCAGGATATTCTGTTATTTTTCAATTCCTTCTCTGGCTTTAACGCCTTTTTTGTAATAGTGCTTTTTTTCCTTCATCTCAGTGACCAGGTCCGCTCTTTTCAAAAAGGAGGCCGGGGCGTACCTTCCCGTCAGGATGATCTCTACTTTTTCCGGCTTCTGGTCAAGGAATTCAAGGACTTCTTTTTCCGTCAGAAGATTGAAGTAAACAGCAACATTGATCTCATCCAGAACGATGATTCGGTATTTTTCAGAAAGCATGGCCTCCAGGCATTTTTTCAATCCTTTTTTAGCCTTTTTTATATCCTCCTCATCCGGGTCTTTTGTGACATGGATGAAGCCACTGCGGCCGAATTGATCGATAGTGATATAAGGGGAAAAACTTTTTGCAGAGAGGAGCTCTCCGTACATCTGTCCCTTGAGGAATTGTCCGATGTAAACCTTCTGTTTATGCCCGGCAGCCCGAAAAGCAACTCCTAAAGCCGCTGTCGTTTTTCCTTTCCCGTTACCTGTATAAACCTGGATGTAACCTTTGAACTCCTTCTTCTCTTTCATTTTTTTTACTATATTTTAAACCCTATCCGGAGTCAACTTGAGAATTTTAAATTTATATGACTTATGCTATAATCTGCGGCATGTTGGATCCAAAATATGTATTAGAAAACGCTGACTTTATCATAAAAAAAACAAAAGCTCGCGGTCTGAAAATAAGCCTCAATAATTTTAAAAAGCTCTCTCAAGAGAAGAAAGAGTTCCTGACGCAAACGGAAAATCTGCGTTTTGAACGCAATAAAGCCTCCCAGCGTGTTTCACAGATAAAAAAAGAAGGGAAGGATGCATCTTCGATCATTTCAGAAATGAAAAAAGTCTCTGATGATATCAAGAGTCTGGAAGAAAAGTTGAAGGAGATTGAAGGGGAGTTGCAGAAGATTCTGTTGGCTATTCCCAATATCCCTCATGAATCTGTTCCTGAAGGCCAGAGCTCAGAAGAGAATGTCGAAGTGCGGAAATTCGGAGAAAAGCCGGAGTTTTCTTTTCCGATCAGAGCTCATTGGGATATCGGAAAAAAACTCGGAATCCTTGACTTTGAGAGGGCAGCCAAGATAGCCGGTTCAAGATTTGCCGTTTATTTTGGGGCTGGTGCAAGGCTGGAGAGAGCTCTTATTAATTTCATGTTGGATATCCATACAAGTGAAAAGAACTACCAGGAGGTGATTCCTCCTTTCATAGCGAATGAGAAGAGCTTGATCGGAACAGGGAACTTACCGAAGTTCGAGAACGATCTCTTCAAACTTCGAGGTTATCAATGGTACTTGATCCCCACAGCGGAAGTCCCTCTGACCAACCTGTATCAGGATGAGATTCTTAAGGCCGAGTCCCTTCCAAGGCGATTCGTGGCCTACACGCCGTGCTTTAGACGGGAAGCGGGCTCCTACGGGAAGGATATCAGGGGACTGATTCGTCAGCATCAATTCAACAAAGTTGAACTAATGAGCTTTTCCTTGCCGGAGAATTCCTACGAGGAACTCGAAAAAATGACTTTGGATGCTGAAGAGATTCTCAAGAGACTCGAG
>DAOVAM010000223.1 GCA_030671065.1 Candidatus Aminicenantota bacterium | reverse complement strand
GGCGGCTGAGTTGAGTGTGGAATCCACGCTGGAAATGAGCGCAGCCATAAAAGCGGCAAACACCAACCCGGCCAGTCCTGCGGGCAACAGGTTTTTGATGAGCCACGGAAAGGCTTTGTCCATATCCGCCCCGATCAATCCAGGATTCAAGGCCAAAGCCAACATGCCAGGTAAGACAACAAGAATTGGGATGAACATCTTGGGGAGTGCCGCGAACAACATGCCGGCTTTAGCATCCCATTCGCTGCGGGCCCCGAGAGTTCGCTGGATGATGGCCTGATGGCAGCACCACCATGCTGGAGATAGGACGAGAGCTAACCCGAAGATCATGCCCAGCCAGGGATAGGTGGGATTGCTCAACGGCAGAAACAGCTTGAAGTGGTCCGGGTTGGCCGGAGTAATGGCTTTCACCAGGCCGGACCATCCTCCCACTGTCCAAAGCCCCAGCACAGTCAGGGCAATACCGCCAATGAACATCACAAGGAGCTGCACCACATCGGTCATGGCAACAGCTGCCAGGCCTCCGGTGATGGTGTAAATCCCGACGATCAGGGCTGTGATCAAAAGACTGAACTCCACAGGGATACCCAGGTATTCGTTAAGCATCAGGCCACTGGCCCAGAAGAAAACTCCCAGGACACATGCCAAAAAGGCTCCCCAGAGGATGGCTTCGATCACCCGAACGGCCGTGTTGTATCGTTTGCCCAGGAATTCTGGGACTGTGTAAACGCCGGCTTTCCAATAATACGGGACAAAAAGCATTGCAGCCAGCACCATAGCCGGGATGGCGCCGATCCACTCGTAATTGGCCTGGGCGATACCGAATCGATAGGCTCCGCCCGCCGCACCCATGTAATCGTAGGCGCCGATGTTGGTTCCGATGATCGACATGCTGATCACCCACCAGGGCAGCATCTTCCCGGCCAAGAAATAATCCTCTTCGGTTTTGACATATTTCTTGAAATACACACCGAAGATGGGGATGGCGACCAGGTAGGCGATGACTATGACCAGATCAATTCCATGTATATCCATAGAAAACTCCCTCGTCCATTATTGCCTACAATATATAAAAGTTCCCCCACAAAACTCAACCTGGACTATTTATAAAAAACGCCGATGTTTTATTTCTTCAGCAATATCAGGAAGTCATCCTGACCTTGCTGAAAAAATTTCAAGAAAAAACTTTTTAAATTTATCGGCGTTTTTTACCCTTCGGGCGAGCCAATCTCACAACATCACCTTCGTTGCAGCCCAATCGCAGTAGTTCACTACAGCTCATGGGCCACTGCCTTGCCGCTGCAGCAATCTTGACTCGTGAATAGTCCAGGTCAAATGATAAAAATGACGGATTTTAAAATGTTCCTGTGAGGATTGAAAAGGAATCTTATTGAGAATGGCTCAGTCTGATTCTGAATCCTAAAGCGACTGCTCTGGCTTTCATCGGGTATCCGGGTTCTGTCACATAATATTTGTCTAAGAGATTCTCTGCCTTGAGAAAAACCGTGAAAGCCGAAAGGTTTACAGAAAAAACCGTATTGAGAACAAAATATCCGGGAATCCGGACGATGTCATCGAAGATTTGCACCTCAGCGCTGGAAACATAAAGCCCAGAGAGGGTGAATTTTGTGTTCCTCGGTCCATTTACATTCATGACAAAATTCAGTTGAGACTTTGGGACCAAGTCGAGGGGACGGTTCTCATCTTCGTTCACTCCGTCTAGGTAAGTATAATTCACGGAAAGATCCAGCCATCGGAATGCTTTGGAAAATTCCATCTCAAAACCAGCGATATAAGCCTGTCCTATATTCAAATTTGTCCGGCTTCCATCGAGCAGGCGGACACTCTGGATCAGATCCTCTATTTTGTTGTAAAAAATAGCTCCGGATAACAGAAAATCCTTTTCATACAAGAACCCCACCTCATAACTCGTGCCTCTTTCATGGTTGAGGTCCGGGTTTCCACCCTGCTTGCTGTACAGGGACCTCATCGAGGGGAATCGCGACTTTTGAGAGACGGAAATATGAAGGTCCATGTATTCTGAGGGATTGAACTTGAGTCCTGCAATGGGATTCAAGGAGGTCTTGTTTTCTCCGGTTAATTTCCTCAGGTGGTCGAGGCTCGCGCCAGCGATCAATCTCCATCGGGAATTCAATCTGAAATGGCTCTCCAACCCGAGGGAAACAGTCTGGTGCTTGAACTCTTCCCACACCTCCCCTACATCATCCTGAGTTCTGACCCTGTCGTCACGGAAATTCAGGCTGAATTTCAATTCATTCTGGGATGCCACCGGTAGTGAGCCCAGAAGGAATGCCCCGTAAGAGTCGTTTTTGTAAGTGGATTCCCACTGTAACTCATTCAGATCGGGGCCGGTGTAGGCATCCAGGACATTGAAGTGGCGCACATAATAGCTTCTGACTTTGAGATTTCCTTTCTTGAAGAAAGAAAATGTGCCTCCGAGATTGAACTGCCAACGGTCCCAATCCTTGAACCGCCAATAGCGGGGCCTGTAGTATTCTGTGGCAGATGGAACGCCATACTCTGATGTGTAATAGCCGGCTTCAAACAAAATCTCGCTATTCTCGTTGGGATAAAAGTACACCTTTCCTGTGAAATTGGCCCTTTCATAGTCGCTGTTTTCCCTCAATGTGCGGCTGCCGTTGCGGTTCCACTTGAACCCGTCGGATTTATCATAGGAAAAGAATCCGGAAAGGAAGACATTGTTCCAGCGCAGAGAGCCTGTGGAAGCAAGATTGAGGGCATTCTGGCTATCATAGGAGGTTTTGAGGGAAAAGGAGGGAGGAACAGGCCTTCGTGTGATGACATTCACGATCCCGCCCATGGCATTCGGGCCGTAAAGAACCGAGGAAGCACCTTTGACGACTTTGATGTTCTCGATTTCTTCCGTGGGGATGGTCTTCAGGTCAAACGAGTTGAAGAAGGGCTCGTAGATCGGGATCCCGTCGTAAAGCAGGACAATTCTCTGGCCTTCGAACCCGCGGATTTTGAGGCGAAATTCATTTTTAGCCCCGGTCGATACAAAGGTCCCTGAGGAATAGGAAAGGACATCCGATAGGTTGCGGGGTTGCAGTGCCTCGATTTTATCTTTGAGGATTATCGATGTGGTGGACAGGGGAACATCCTTGGGCCGCTTTGCCTCGACAACGATCTCCTCTGTGATCTGTTTTTGTTTTTCCTTTTCTTCCTGCTCTTTTTCCTGGGCAATCAGGCCAGAGGGGGGAAAAAACAACATTAAATATAACAAATATAATAGCGCAGAAAATAGACTCCGTTGTATCATCTTATGTCCTGTTCATATTCGATAAGCCTATATTTTTGGCTTCCCTCCCAGGGGAACCGTCTCGATTCACAGAATCCACAGGCAAGATACATAGCCTGGGCTGGGAGAAAGAACGGATGGTCGAGCGTGGATACTTTCGCTTTTTTGAATTCCATTTTCTGGAAACGCCTGAGGATTTCCAGGATCTGCTGTTTTCCCCATCCTCGTCCTCGGAATTCGGGAAGAATGCCGTTGTGCCCGATGATGCCATAGGTAGGCCACTGTCTCGGGTCATAGGATGCAAAACCGATGAGTTTATCATCGAGCCAACTCAGGAATGTGCAATCCCCGATAGTAGCAGGAACCTCGTAGACATCGGTATCGAACCGTTCCCATCCCGCCATTTCATCGCCCCAAAGGTCTGGGTCAGAAGAGACGAGATCGGCATAACAGGTTTTCAAGATCGCAGCGATCGTTCCCGGTTGTTCGACATGAGGAGACTTGAATATCAGATCAGGCATGATACTATTTGTGGTATAACATCC
>DAOVAM010000231.1 GCA_030671065.1 Candidatus Aminicenantota bacterium | reverse complement strand
ATCGGTGTATGGGGAGGAGGGATTATCGCTTTCTTTTCTATACCGGAGATCATAGGAGGAATCGCCCTGACAAAGAGGAAAGAATGGGGACGGATTCTGGTCTTAGTCGTTTCTTTCTTTAACCTGATCTGGTTTCCTCTGTGGACAGCACTGGGCGTGTATTCCATCGTCGTCCTGCTGAATGACGAAACAGTCAAGATCTGCAATCCAAAATGAATTTAGAATGATTTGAAGTCGACATTTTTGAGCCTATCCCTCTAATTGGCTTCATTTATGGTTTGAGCGTCTTTATGAATCTGTCACAGGTCAAGAGCGTGGCGAAACCGTAGGATAGATTCTTGAGAGTGGCCAGATGAAAATCTTCATTCACAGTGGATGTTCCGTCCACAAGAAAGAATACACGGTAATCCCTGACAAAGGCGTCTCTTGCGGTTGTCTCACAGCAAAGGTTGGTCATGACTCCACCTATGACCAGGTCTTGTATTCCATATTCTTTTAATTTTTCCTCAAACCCGGTTTTATGGAAGGCGCTGTAAGTGGTCTTCGGGATGACCACATCTTTGGGGCTAACGTTCAATTCAGGGAGAAAATGAGCCTCTTCGCTTCCTTTGATGATCAAATCCGCCCACCATCGGCCGAGCATGCCTGATTTTTTTGCGGATTCATGGCCATGCTGCGTAAAAAACAATGGCATGTGTTTTTTGCGGGCCATAATGATGACCTTTTTTATATTGTTGAGTACAGGGACTATGATTCCCCTAAAATACTCCTGAAGGTCGATGAGCAGGATGCCGGTTTTCTCCTTTTCAGGCGTCCAATCGTGGGTGTTTAATCTTTGAATGATCTCCTGTGTATTCATCGGAATATTCGCTCCTTTTTGGGGATTTTTGTATTTTAACTCTTTGCTTACAAGAAAAAAAGAGTCATTTCATGTAGAAAAGACCGGAAGGAAAGTTCCTGTGCTCAAATATTCAATTCGTATTCATACTGTAAAATTACTTTTCTTGAACAACCTAAACCCAGGTTTGTGCGTATAAGTATAGTGAAAGTTGCTCGTACGCGTGTTTTCGGTCGTGGCAGAAGCATGAAAGAAAAAAATGATGTTGTTGTCGGGTTTTCCCTTGGAGTTTCAGACAGCAGGGCATCTAATGAGGATTGCGTCTAGAGTGGAAGAGTCTAAGTGAAGACTATTATTCATTTCTGAGTTCACAGAGAGCGCTAGTGGCATGTTTATTGCTGCGCTTTTTGCTTAAATCTTGTATAGATTGCCTGGAAGATTCATTAAGTAATGATGGCAAGGAAAATTCTTTGAATAAAGGAAAAATCCTTTGAATAAAAGTTGAGAGATGATCAAAGCGTTTCAATTCATGGAGGCGAACACCGTGACAAAATTTAGAGTTTTTTCAGTGTTCCTGGTAATCGGTTTGGTTTTGCTTCTGAGTTTATCCGGATTTGCTACACCTTTGATCAAGGAAACACAGGAAAAGGAAAAGGAAAAAATAGAGGTTTCCCATTATCCGGTCGCTCAAGCAACTTCAGAGATTAAAGTGGATGGAGTACTGGATGAGAAAGCCTGGGAAGATGCAGGCATCATCAAGCTTCCCTACGAATGGCTTCCCGGAGATAATATTCCTGCTCCTGTGGATACAGACTGTATGGTCACTTTCGATACGAAATATTTTTATGTCGGATTTCGCTGTTACGACCCGGACCCGTCTCAAATCCGAGCTCATTTGATGGATAGAGATTCAATAGATACGTTTGTCCAGGATGACCTCGTTGTTATTATGTTAGATACGTTCAATGATGAACGGAGGGGATTCCAGTTCAGAGTCAATCCTCTTGGTGTGCAAGCTGATGCGAATTTCAGTGAAGCAGAAGGATACGAAGATTTTTCCTGGGATGCCATCTGGAAATCAAAAGCGAGAATCACCGATTGGGGCTATGCAGTGGAGATCGCTATTCCCTTCAACCAGCTCCGGTTTCCTAAGTCTTCAGAAGCTCAAACATGGGGTTTCAGTGCAGGCCGTGATTATCCCCGCAACGTACGTCACTGGATGACATCGCACAAGCGCAAGAGAGAGATCGCTTGCATTCTCTGCCAGCACGACAAGATTATCGGACTCCAGGGAATGACCCCTGGATTGAACATCGAGATTGATCCGACTTTGACCGCAAACCGCACAGATGTCAGGGAACCTTTCCCTTCAGGATCAATGCAAGCTGGTGATGAAGATGTCGAACCAGGAGTAACACTCCGCTGGGGAATCACCCCCAACCTGATTCTGAACGCTACAGCTAATCCTGATTTCTCTCAGGTGGAGGCAGATGTGGCACAACTCGATGTGAACACGAGATTTGCTCTTTTTTACCCTGAAAAGAGGCCTTTCTTTCTGGAAGGCGCTGATTTCTTCCTGACTCCTATTCGAGCTGTATTCACTCGGACAGTGGCTGATCCTGATGGTGGAATAAAATTCACTGGAAAGGTCGGAAGGAATGCATTCGGCCTTTTTGGAGCGTATGACAAGATAAATAACCTTACTTTCCCGTCCAATCAGGATTCGATGCAGACCTCTATCGATGAGGACGTGATGAGCGGTGTTTTCCGGTACCGGCGAGATGTAGGAAGAGGCTCCCAGGTCGGCATCCTGTATACGGGCCGTAGGACTGACGACTACTACAACCATGTGGGAGGAATTGACGGTTTTATTCGCCTCTCCAGGACCAAAGAAATACGCTTCCAATACCTTCATTCAGAGACGGACTATGAAGATGCGACAGCTCTTGCCTATGGACAGAGGACAGGAAAGTTTGGCGGAGATGCTTTTGAAGCCTCATTCTTTCACATCGGGAGAAACTGGATTTATGGGGGCCAGTACAGAGATCGGAATCCTTGGTTCCGAGCGGACTATGGCTATGTCCCCCGTGTGGATATCCGAAGATTTGATGTGCAGCTGATGAGAATGATCTGGGGGAAAAGGGGAAGTTGGTTTGATCGGCTTTCTTTCGGAGCTCACGGAGTAGCCACGTACGACCATGACGGGACTTTGACTGACCAGATTGTCTCATTCTACGGCCAGTATTTTGGTCCCTTACAATCAGTTGTCACATTTGGATACGACCAGTGGAAAATGCGGTATTTGAATGTGCTCTATGATTTAGAGACGATCCTTTGGATCTACGAGATCAAACCGGCCAGTGGAATTCATTTCCGTTTTGTCGCTCAATTCGGGGACACTGTGGATTTTTCCAACGCAAGGAAAGCCGATGTCTTGAGGCTAGTGCCTTTTGCCGAAATCGGCCTCGGTCGACACATCAATCTCAACATTAATCATTCCTTCGAGCGGCTTAACCTGGGAATGGATAAAATATACGAAGTCAATCTTTCCCAGGTAAAACTGGTCTATAATTTTAACGTTAAGACTTTTATCCGAGTGATCGTTCAGTATTACGATGTAACGAGAAATCAAGCCCAGTATCTCTTCCCTGTGCAGCCGAGAACACAGACGGTCTTCACTCAATTTCTGTTCTCTTTCAAGATTAATCCTCAGACAGTGTTCTTCCTGGGGTATTCGGACAATTATTTCGGAGAAACTGGAATAGATATCACTCAGTCCGACAGGACATTTTTC
>DAOVAM010000165.1 GCA_030671065.1 Candidatus Aminicenantota bacterium | reverse complement strand
ATCTGCCGTACTACCGGGAGCTATTTCAATAATCTCTGAGAGGTATTTTCCAAGGCCGTCGTGAGTCATTCCCCGTGCAACTTTGATACCAGAATAAGGTACATCTGAAAATTTTGTCGTGTTGTTGGGAGGGGCGAAAATGGCTTCGCTTAGATCATTGCCCACCTTGTTTTTATCGATATCAAAGGCAGCTACAAATTCAATGTCTCGAATGTGATAGCCGCCGAGGCTAGCATGCATGACTCCCGGAATAAAATCCGATTCATTTGCATTTTTATAATATTCTATACCCTGAACTAAAGAAGAGGCGCAATTGCCCACCCCGATTATGGCAACTCTAATTTTGCTCATTCGCTTCAATCTCCTTTCTGATTCATTTTTTAACCCCAGGAATGGCGATTGCTTCTGCAAGGGTTAGTACTTACTTGATATTAAAACTTTTGGTCTATTCTTGATCCATGCGGAGTTTTATCAGCATGTTTTCCCTTCATAAAAATAAGCAAGAATTAAGAAAAGAAGGCACAAGAAGAAGACGTTAATATTCTAATTTTTTATGGAGTTTAAATTTATCTCTTTTCTATGCAATTGCTTCTAAGTAAAACAGACTGAAATGGCCACCTTCTCAGGGAATAAATATTATTTATTACCTTTTAACGCTTTTTCAGAAAAATGTCAACAGAACTGCCGACATTAATCCAAATTGGAGCCGCAACTTACAAGTGAAAGAGAAAAAGGCTATGAAAACTTTCAATCAAAAACCTCAAGGATCGATATCATTTAAGGAATCGTTACAATTATTTTGAGTATGATTCGAAATTAGTTAAATTGACTTGAAATGAAAAGCTATAGTGCTAATATATATAATAAATTTAACTCTCTTTTGCCGGTTGGGAGAGAGCCCCACCTTTATGGTTCACCTCCATAACCCCTTTTTACTGAAAAACAGCCCGCTACTAACTGTGTCACCTACTGTGTCACCTTCCCGTACAGTTTAATACAAACAATACAGATATTTGGAACAATACAATACACCCCAGTTTTCTGGAAATGATTGATTTTTCAGTAACTTGCTGGCTTTGTGTGTGTTACGAAAAAGCTAAGATTTTCTTCCCGGAGGATTTTAAATCCCTTGCGTCTATAGAAGCAAAATAGACTTATCCCCGTGTAACGGATATGTAACAGATTTTGCTAAATAACGCCCAATTACGGCTAACGGTGCTTAAAGATAATGTCAGATAGGAACTAAGTTTTCACAGGGAGAAATGCGAAAATATGACTGGCTGGGAAGCAGGGATTCGAACCCCGATTCCATGATCCAGAGTCATGTGTCCTACCATTGGACGACTTCCCAGTCAAAGCCATGATAATGGATATTCTGATGTTTTTCAACTTAGCTCTTTTATGAAGGAAAAATCCTATTGGTTTTAAAAAAACCATTATTCAGGGAAAGATCGGAATAATCCATTGATAAAAATTTTCGTTTTTAAGAGAAAGTAGCACTCCTTTTTCTACAAAAACCAGAATTATTCTTGTCAAATCGTATTAAAAATATGACATTTTTTGCCTAGATTGACTTGGTCTATTTCCGATGATAAGATTGACGATTCATTATGAAAAAAAACTATATCCGTCTGGGAATTGCTTTTCTCCTCACCTCAGTTTTCCTCTTCTTTTTCTTCCGAAGCGTGGAATGGAATGAAGTCATAAATTATCTGACGGATGTCGATCTTAAATTTTTTATTCTTATAATTGTTCTCGTTCCAGTCCATCTCTTAACTCGTTCATTCCGCTGGAGATTTCTCCTGATCCATGAGAAAAAAGATGTCAAATTCTACAACATGTGTGCCAGTGTAACTATTGGATTCACAGTGACTCTTCTCTTCCCTGGGAGAATAGGAGAAGTAGTCAGGCCTTTATACCTTGCAAAGAAGGAGAATATAAGCAGGGGTTTTGCACTCGGTACAGTCGTTGTGGAGAGAATCTTCGACATGTTCACCATGTGCTTTTTACTCGGGATTTTTCTTCTCGCCAAACCTCTGTATGCGTCTTTTTTTGATGGAAAGGAGGAGACGTATTCGAACCTGCAGTTGTGGGGCATCATTGGAGTAGCTCTTTCGGTTTTTTTCCTTGTCATCATTCTCTCTCTTTATTTTTTCAGGGAAAAGGCTCTGAATGTCATCTCTTCTTTACTAAAGCCACTGCCTGAGAGAGTTTCCCAGAAGATACTCAAAGCGTTTAAAGGATTTGTACAAGGACTCAAGTTTTTCCATTCTGTCGGAAACCTTCTTGTGTACATAATGCTTTCCTTTGTTGTTTGGATCGGCATCATATTTTATTACTGGCTCTTCTTCTTTGCCTATAAAATCTCTGTGCCGTTCTTTTTGATGTGTCCGTATGTCTTTTTTGTGCTGATAGGAGCCTCGATCCCAACGCCCGGAATGACAGGTGGGTTCCACCTGTTCAGTAGAGAGGGTTTGACTTCTCTTTTTGATATTGATACAAACCTTGCTGTGGGGATGACGATTATCGTTCATGCCGCACAGGTCATTGTGACATGCCTTTTGGGTTACGTTATATTGTGGAAAGAGGGAGTTTCACTGCTTCAGCTGAAAAAATTGGGGGAGGATGTTGAATAATGATATGCCCATTCTGTGATCATCCTCAGAGTAAGGTCATTGATTCCCGCGAAAGCAAAAATGGCCTGTGTGTCCGCCGCCGCCGGGAATGCCTCTCCTGTTCGAGAAGGTTTACCACGTACGAGAAAATTGAAGAAATTTTGTATATGGTTGTGAAGAAGGATGGAAGAAGACAGCCCTTTGACAGCCAGAAGCTTCTCCGCGGCTTACTGAAGGCCTGCGAGAAAAGACCTGTTTCTCTAGCGAAACTGGAAGAGATCGTCGAAGAGATCGAAAGCAAGCTTCAGGATCGTTCGGATAAAGAATTGAATGCATCCAAAATAGGGCAGCTTGTTATGAGAAGGCTCAAGACTCTGGATAAAGTGGCTTATGTCCGGTTTGCATCCGTGTATCGAGAATTCAAGGATGTTGACGAATTCAAGAAGGAGCTCGAGTCTCTTCTTAAAGAGAAATAGATTTCCAAAGAAAAGAGAAATAGAATGAAGAATGATCCTGTAGTGAAGACACTGGAGGCAGCCCTAAACTTGGAGGAAAACCATGGCTAAGAAGAATAGTGATGAGCAAGATCTTTATGAAGATGTTTTGGAAGATCGGGATAAGAAACTTCAAGTCCCCAAAGAGCTGCCCATTCTTATGCTGAGAGATATTGTTGTTTTTCCCTACATGGTGATTCCGTTATTCGTGGGGCGGGAAAAATCAAAAAATGCGATTGACCACGCGCTTTCGACTAACCGGATGATTCTTCTTTTGACTCAGAAAAACATGGAGATCGAGGAGCCAAGGAGGAGTGATATCTATAATGTTGGCACTGTCGCTTTGATCATGCGAATGCTGAAACTTCCAGATGGAAGGATGAGAATCCTGGCTCAAGGTCTTGTCCGGGCAAAAATTAAGAGCTTAGATGAGAATAAACCCTACTATACGTCTGAGGTACAAGTCATTCCTGAACCGGAGGAAGCGGAGAAATCCATCGAGGTTGAAGCTTTGGTTCGGAATACTCGCACTGGATTGGAAAAGGCCTCTTCCCTGGGGAAGGATATTCCTCCTGAAGTGATGATCCTATCAGCCAATATTGATGAGCCTGGCAGGCTGGCTGATTTGACTGCTGCCAACCTGGAATTGAAAGTCCATGAAGCACAACAGATTTTAGAGATTGAAGACGCTTTCCAAAGATTGAAGAAAGTCTTTGAGTTGTTAACACGAGAACTTGAGCTTCTGGATGTCCAATCCAAAATCAGTACTGAAGCAAAAGGGGAGATGGACAAACTTCAGAAACAATACTTTTTAAGACAGCAGATGAAAGCCATCCAGAAAGAACTGGGAGAAGAATCTGAAATTCAGGAAGAGATTAAAAGCTACCAGGATGCTTTAGGAAAACTCAAAATTTCTAGGGAAATCAAGGATGAGCTTGAGAAGCAGATCAAACGACTCTCCCAAATGCATCCTGAATCTGCCGAAACTGCCGTTGTTCGCAATTATCTGGATTGGATGTTTTCTCTTCCTTGGAACAAGAGCACAGTGGATAACTTGGATCTCAAGGAAGGGATGAAGATTCTCGATGAAGACCATTATGGTCTCGAAAAAGTGAAAGAGAGGAGTATTGAATATCTGGGAGTCAGGAAGCTCTCAAAAAAGATAAAAGGCCCGATTCTCTGTTTTGTCGGACCCCCAGGAGTGGGGAAGACGTCACTCGGCCGCTCGATTGCCAGAGCGTTGGGAAGAAAATTCATCCGAATTTCACTGGGAGGAGTTCGGGATGAAGCAGAAATTCGAGGGCACAGAAGGACGTATGTCGGCGCCATGCCGGGAAAAATCATTCAGGGATTGAGGCGCTGCAAATCGGAGAATCCAGTGTTTATGATGGATGAGGTGGATAAAATCGGAGCAGATTTCAGGGGCGATCCATCTTCAGCTTTGCTTGAAGTCTTGGATCCGGAGCAAAATAATTCTTTCAGAGATCATTACCTGGGTGTTCCCTATGACCTCTCCAAAGTCATGTTCATTACCACAGCCAACCTTCTCGACCCCATTCAGCCCGCGTTCCGCGACAGGATGGAGGTCCTCCGTCTTCCCGGTTATACCGAAGAGGAAAAATTGCAGATCGCGCTCCGTCATCTGGTTCCCAAACAGGTGCAAGAGCATGCATTGAATGAAGAGTTGATCTTTTTTACAAGAGGAGCCATAAAAAAGATCATCTCTCTGTACACGAGAGAGGCTGGAGTCAGAAATCTGGAAAGAGAGCTTGCATCCGCGTGCCGGAAAGTGGCTCGAAAAGTTGCTGAAGGAAAGAAAGCGCTGACCAAGATCACTTCTCAAAATATCGAGAAATACCTTGGGCCTTCAAAAATCTTTAAAGATCAGCTTCTGCAAAAAGACAGTGTGGGTGTTACTCTCGGAGTAGCTTGGACAGCCACAGGAGGGGAAATACTTTTTGTCGAAGCGACAAAAATGAGTGGCAAAGGCAAACTGGTTTTAACGGGCTCATTAGGAGATGTGATGAAGGAGTCCGCCCAGGCAGGTTTGAGTTATGCCCGTGTACATGCCAAAGAGATAGGCATTGACAGTCAGATATTTTCTAAGAATGACTTTCATATTCACATTCCTGAAGGAGCTATCCCCAAAGACGGCCCGTCCGCAGGAGTGACAAT
>DAOVAM010000074.1 GCA_030671065.1 Candidatus Aminicenantota bacterium | reverse complement strand
CGCTTTTTTTCTTTAAGCAGGCCTTTCCTATAAGTACCGGTTGTTGTACTCAGGCGTGTCAAAACAAAATCCGCAACACGTGGAAGAGTCTATTTTATTGCTGAAGCTCAACTCTCAATAGAGCGCTACGAGAAATTTTTCGACCTCTGGACAGACCGCTGCCCTTGAGTGACTGAAGTTATGGATACGAAGGAGAATCTAGCTGGGCTGAAGAGTCGGTGATATTCTGTCTTTGAATCTAATCAGGCTTTCCATTTACCATTTCCATTGCCCCCTCGATTTGGTCTGCCGTGGCTTTTATTTCTCTGCTTATTTCTGGGGCTGAAATTGGCTCGATTATTTTTATTTGATCTATCGTGTTGAAATCTCTTTCTGGGGCTGAATCCCAGGCTCTCGTCCGTGGCATAAAGATCAATATCCGCAGTTTGAACAGGGATCTTCATGCCGATAAAAGATTCGATGGCCTCGAGGTGGTCGGCCGTGCCTTCGCTGGCCAATGAAATAGCCTTGCCGGAGTTCCCGGCGCGGGCTGTTCGTCCGATCCGATGCACATAATTTTCACAATCCTGGGGAAGATCATAGTTAATGACCATTTCTAGGCTGTCAATGTGGAGTCCTCGGGCGGCAACATCCGTTGCGACAAGAAGAGCGAACTTTCCAGCCATGAAATCGTCGATGATCTTCAATCTTCGGTTCTGGGGAAGGTCGCCAGTCAGGTGTTGACTGCGGAATCCGTTGTGTTGCAGTTTCTTGGATAGACGGAAAGCGGAATGTCTCATATTCGTGAAAATCAGGGCATTCTGGGGAGCTTGGGCTTTGAGGAGGCCCAGCATGAGGTTCATCTTGATATGGCTTTTTACATGGTAGAGTTCCTGTAATATCGTGTCCACAGTCATCCGCTCCGGAGTGACTTCGATGAATACAGGACGATTCATGTGCTCGGCTGCGATTTTTTTGGAGAAGCGGTTCAATGTTGCGCTAAAAAGCATGTTCTGGCGGATATTCCGGGGGGGCATTTTCCGAAGGAGTTTTTTGATGTCAGGAAGAAATCCCATATCGAACAAGCGGTCGGCTTCGTCGATGACAAGGATTCTGATCTCTTTCAGGTTTAATTGGCCTCTTTCGCTTAAATCCAGCAACCTTCCTGGAGTGCCGATGACTATATCCAGGCCTTTTTTCAATAGAGCCAGCTGGGTGGCGTAGCCCACACCGCCGTAAAAGCTGCCGATAGCTAAGCCCAGATGGCGGTTCAAAAGCCGGGCTTCTTTTTCAATCTGTACCGCCAGCTCCCGGGTCGGGACAATGATCAGAGCCTTTTTTCTTTTGGGAGCGCTGCTATTGAACATGCAATTAAACAGTGTGATAAGGAACGCGGCGGTTTTTCCGGTTCCGGTTTGGGATTGAACGGCCACGTCCATACCATGCAATGTTTGAGCCAGGGTTTGCTCTTGGACGGCTGTCATTTCTGTATAGCCTCGATCCGAGATTCCATGCAGAATACGGGGCTCGAGATTTAATTCATTAAAGTTCATTTATTTGCCTTGTTATTTGATTAAAACATGAGGGGATGAATGTCTGACTAAATTATCGTTCGGGTGGGAAAAACAATTTGCCTAGACTATTTTCCTTCCAGATGTTTGGTGGTGAAGTATATCTTATATACGAATATAAAGCAAGAGAAATTATTTTTGCTTTTACGACCCATTCAGTCCTAAAGAGAGAACAACACTTTTTTTACAGCGTTAGGAGACTTTTTATTCTTTCTCGTCAGAGGACGAGGGCACCGAATACTCGCTGTAGAATGTGGAGATCTCCTGGGAGAGATTCGAGAATTCTATCATGTGCTTTTTACACCCACGTTTGGAACAGATCTGCACTCTTCCGCCCTGCTTCAGTTCGAACGTTGCCATCGGGACATGACACTTCTCACAGAGAATGTTTGTGAGTAAAGAAGACTGGCAGTGGGGGCAGAAGAAGAGAACGATTTCGTCTGTGGGAATGTGAGTTTCTGAACTGATGGTGTAACTGCCGTAGATCGAACTCAAATAAAGGAATCCCTTTTTGTCGTGAAACTGGATGGAGACCTTGATGCTCGGCAGGCCATCGATAGTCTTCTCCTCGTCCATTAGGCTCTGTCTGCAGTAAGGGCATTTCACGTTGACTTTCAATTCATGCATTGTTCACCTCTTTCAAAGGTTGGGCCTTGAGTCTGTATTGAGGACTTTCGTACAGAAAAGTCATCCACAGATAAACAGGAGAGATTAAAATTTCCGATGTCAAAGCCTGTACCTTTTTTATTTTTTAATAATGAGTCCCTGATAGTATTTTTAATTCGATGGCTTCGACTTTTCGGTAAATTTTATTGTACGGAAGCGATTCTCCGTTAACGCTCAGAAGACGTTCGACAGGGATATCGAAGAGCCTCTCGTTTTCTTTGAGGTAGGAGAGGATAAGATCCCAGTCCCTCTCTGTGACTTCGGCAAACTGTCCTCCGTTCAGCTGGCCTTTCTCAACCCTTAAAAATGGGTCTCTGATGTAGATGGCTCCTCCTGATGCAAGCGAGAAGAGGTTTCCACCGGGATAGGGTGTATCGAGCTCAGCGATTTCACCCTTTGAGTTGAATTTGAGGCCGTTGAGAATCACAAACCCTCCCCCTTTGAGAGGATCACCGGCCATGAAAGATTCTGCCAGGTAGTCTAGGCACGTGCCGTTTATGACAACTCTTGGCGCACCCACGGCATTTATGAGAGGCCGTCCCGCGGCATTCCCGAGGACAAAGGCATCTCCGCCTTTGGCTCCATACATGAATGTCTGTCCGACATCACCATAGATCACGAGTTTACCGCTCATCATGATCTGTCCGACCTGGTCCTGAGCATTCTCATGAACAGCAATTTCCATTCCATCAAGACCCGAACCGAGGTAATCGCCTGAACTCCCGAACACATCTATCCGGACATCGTCCGAACTTGAACCCAATCCGCATCCACAGAATCTCTGGCCTCTCCAGTTGAAGGTGATGAAATTTTTCCATCCGAGCTGGTTCGCCTTTACGATAAACCGGGAGATGGAATGATTTCCCTCAGATGGGAATTTTTCGCAGTTGACAACCAGAACGTCCTGTTCGCTTTCGGGTGGACGTAAAGACTCTTTTGTGTTTTGGTCTGTCAAATGCAGGTGGATGTTGTCCCCTTTTCTTTTCGACAGTGAGAAGAATATTTCGTTGAGATACTTTTCAGCATGGGTTAAGACTTTGGCTCTATCCTTTATGGAAATCCTCCATCTGTTGTCAATGATGCCAGTGAATTCCTCTACTTTTTCCGAAAGCTCCTCGTCTTGAGGTGTTTGGGTTGAGAAAGCAACAGGCGGGCAGTCGAGTTCTTTTTCTGTAGAGACTCTTTTCCCGAATTTATCAGTTATGGTCAGTTTCTCGTCCTTTACGGTAAACACAAACGCGCCTCCGTCCGTGTAACTCCCTCCCCGGGCATTCCAGTACATATCCGCATAGGGGAGAAATCTGTTGTCCTCTTCATGCAGACTGCGCAGCGTGGCATCAATGGCTTGCTTTTCACTGGCCACAAGACCGATACTCACACCGTTTTCCTGGAAAGCAAACACCTGCGGTCTGAGCATGGATGTGTCTGTGATTCCCAGGAGTTTATGACTCTTTTCTCTCTTGTTAGTCTGGCCGATGATGAAAAACCAGGGTCCGTCCGGTGAGCTGTGGATATGGGAGACCTGAATGGCCCTGTATATCTTTCTTTTTTCCTCTGGCAAGAGATGGAAATCCCTTTCAGTAGTGGGAGCCAATGCTTCGATGGTGTATTCGAGAGGGTAATCGTAGATTCTGTTGAACAGGTCAAAAAGCAGCACAGAGACTTCTGTGTCTGTCAGGAAGAGTGGATAGATGTTTCTCTGACTGAGGTATTCGGCAATCGAGTGATAATTGGCAAAATCTCCGTTATGGACAAGAGCTTCGTTCATTCCCATAAAAGGATGGGCTCCGCCAGGATGCCACACTCTTCCTTTGGTTGGGTATCTTTGATGGCCGATCCAGATATGAGCATCCAGGTTTTCAAGCTGATAATATTTTATAACCTGTTCGGCATAGCCCACGATCTTCAGGATGAGCATGTTCCGGCCGTGAGAGAGGACGAATGCCCTTTTCTCGCCCAGGGAAGAATAGAATTTTTTATTGAGCGCATAGGTGTTCTGGTAGATGAATTCATCCTCGGTTTTTTCTTTTTCAAGAGTCTCCAGATTATGAATCAGGATAAAATGGTTGAGAACGTCTTCCTTCACCCGGCAGAAATATCTCCACACCTCGGGTGGCTGGATATCCAGGCCGGTGACATCCCGGAAATCATTCAAGGTTGGAAGTTTGTAGTGAGAATGAACTTCAAGGTTGGGAAAAATGAATTCTTTTTCCGTATCTTTTCTCGCTTCAGGATCGAGAAAGGCAACCTGGATCATGTAATCTTGTTCAAGGATTTTCTGACTGACACCGAGTTGCTCAGGGTTGAGCCCAAAAGCGGCGATTCCGCCTCCTTTACTGTTTCCCCTGTTGTGCATCTGGACTAAGGACTGCATGATGTGTTTACCGGAGATCTTTTCATCACATGCTAAGCCGACTACTCCACAGCCTCCTTCCATGGCTTGTTTTTGAGTGCTGTGCACAGGAGGGGTGAGTTTTGTTCTGGAGTCGAGCAGCAGTCTTCCGTCTTTATTCTTCATCGGTGTACCTCAGGAAGTCTGTCCGACCCCTCAATTCCTTTATCTTTTTCAAACCGAGCTGAAGGAGAAGCGTCTTGAGTTGATTCTGCCATGCGACATAAAGATTGCTTATCCTCTGTGCTCCCCAGTCAGGATCGATCAGTTGGTCAAGCTCAGAGTCAGTTGTTGCGATGCCCCGTGGACATCCTCTTCCGCTTTCGCAATTGCCGCATCTCACACAGCCCAGGGCAATCAGTTCTGATGTTCCGATGATTACCCCGTCTGCTCCGAGAGCGATGGATTTGGCGATATCGTAAGATGTCCGGATTCCTCCGCTGGCCAGTAGGACGACCTCATCGCGGATTCCTTCATCGAGCAGAAAGCGATGAACTTTGGTGATGGCATATTCAATGGGCATGGCAATGTTTTTCTTGGCGATCTCAGGGGCTGCTCCTGTTCCTCCGTATCCTCCGTCTAAGTTAATGATGTTTGCGCCTGCGTAGTAACTCCCGACTGCGACCATATCTACGTCGGAGGGGGTTGAGACTTTAACGGATATGAGCGCATCTGGATTTATACTTTTGACCCAGTCGATATGTTTTTTGTGGTCTTCAACGGAATAGACGCTGTGGAAAGGAAAGGGAGAAAAAAGCGAGGTCCAGGGAACAGCTTCCCTCTTTTTGGCAACTCCTGGCGTGTTTTTATCGCCCAGAAGATGTCCTCCCAGGCCTGGCTTGGCTCCCTGGGCGTATTTGAATTCTATGATCCGTGTCCGTATGATCGTTTCCTCTCGCACTCCAAACAGACCTGTCGCAATCTGGGTGATGACATGGTCTTTATAGGGAATCAGCTCATCCGGGTAACCGCCTTCTCCTGTTGATGTGAATGTATTCCAGGCTTTTGCAGATTTGGCTCGGGATAGCATTGTGGGAAGGCTCACAGAGCCGAAGGACATTCCTGCCCCATACCAGGGGACAGGGATTTCTACGGATGGACCGTCTTCGCGGCGATTCAAGCTAATGGACAGATCGATTCTTTCGACTTCTTCGGGAGTGATCGGAGCAGCATCTTCCATCATGAAGTCGAAGCGGTCAAAGCCACCTCCAGAAGAACCAGTTTTGTACTCTCTGTTTCCGTTAGGAGTCTCGCCTGTTTCCGCCTGCTGCCAGGTTGAAACGATTAGTTCAGGAGTCCAGCGAAAATCCCCGAGAGTCCTCCATTGGGGGTTTACATCAATTTTTAGCGCATCAACAGGGCATTTTGTCACACAGTGATAGACTCCTGCTTTGCAGTTCGGGCCTTCACAGAGGGCAGAATTCGGGGTTGAAACATGGTTGAACCCTTCCTTTCTCTCAAAGACTCCATAGGGGCATACATCGACACAGAGTCCGCAGTGGAAGCAGTCATCGGAGAGAGAGATTTGATACAGGCTGATTTCGCTGCGGTATGGAGAGGGTCTGTGCTTTATTTCGATGTTTTTCATTTGAATAGAGGTTTTTCCTCGAAAATAAAATCAAAAGATTCTTTCTCGATGTCTTCATAGAACATCGCTCGTCCCACCTCGCCACGAAGCCGCCTCACGTCCCTGATCCCCATGGCACTCAGGATTTCCAGGAGCTGGTCTCGCCAGGCGCACATCATGTTGATGATTCGCTGCGCGGTAGTCTCTGAATCAACTTTCTTTAATTCTGCAGGGCAGTTTTCAATCCTGCAGGGATCACACGCTCGACATCCCGCTGCAACCAATAAAGACAAATCCAGCACGACAGCATCTTCACCGCAAATTATGGCCTTCGGGACATGCTCTGCCGCTGCGATCCCTCCTTTCCCCATGAGAGTGATCTCATCCCTCATGTGCCTTTTGACAAGATTGAGATGCAGTTTCCGTATGGATTCACTGATAAACATGTCTCCTTCAGAGCTATTCCCGTAACTGTCCGTGTACAGGTTCAGCATATCCACGGAAGAGGCTTGAATGAGTTTTATGATCTCCTCAGAGAGAAGATGGCTGGGTAATCCGAGTGAGATGAGAGCCGTTGAGTTGTGTTTTTTTATTTTAACGAGAAGCTTTTCAAGTTTTGAGGAAGAAAACTCTTTTGGCAGGACAATCTCGATGAGATTCACTTTTTTCCAGGGCACGGAATCCAAATGGCCGGCCTTATGGAGAGGGAAACGGAAAGCGATCGATTCGATGTAGGGCTTGAGTTCATCAGAATAGTCCTCTAAGTTCACGTAAGCAAATGTCCCAATTCGATGGGCAGCTTTCGCTATGGCGAGAATGATATTTTTCAAACAGAGTCCCAGGGGATCTGTGTCGAAGAACATCGGGATTTGGATCACTCGGATATTGGGAGGATCGAGGTTTTCAAAATCAGTTATCCAGGAGAGCTTTCTTCCCAGGTCGATGGCTGTGGCGATGTACTCCCTTCCGTGTATTCCGTCTCTTGTCGGACGGACGATTTCCGACATATCCGTCCATATGGAATCGAACCCCGAGCCTTTGAACGGGCCGCGGTAACCTGCCCCGTAAACAGGGATCTTTCCTTCTTCGGCCTCATTCCAGATGGTTAGGATTTTATCAGGTGTCCAGTAGGTGTTTCCCAGGGATTCGTATTTTGAGTTCCTCACCATCTCGAGCGCCTGTTGAGGGCAGTTTTGAATACAGGAGAAACAGTTTTTGCAGAGTTGACTCACAGGCTCTGCCATTTTCCTCTGGTCGCGATCCTCTCGCGTGTGGACGTCATAGATGCACTGCGTCATGCATTGTCCGCAGTTAAAGCAGTTATCCTTCCGGATGATCTCGAACTTTCCGATCTGAGTGGAGGGTAGCTTTGTCGGGGATGTGTCTATGTGATATCTCTCATACATTCTGTGTTTCCTGGTGATCTGTATTGGGTGAAATCCCGAAAGTGTCCAAGAGCTGAGTGTAAACCGGGTCAGATTCCACCTGCTCTATGAATTCTTTGATTCCTTTTTCAGGACGTCCGAATTTTTTCTCAACGATCGACTCGAGCTTTTCCCAGACTGGGATCAAAGTCAGTTTGCTCTGGCAGACAGATTCACAGAGATGGCAGTGAAGACAATAAAAAACCTTTTCAGCCAGAGTCCCGGGAACAGAGTGGCCATTCTCAAGATGTTTCATCAGAAAAAGCTTTCCCTTCGCTGTGACGAGCTCGGTTTTTTTCCTGATGTAGGCTGGACAGACAGTTATGCACGCTCCGCAGTTTGCACAGGACTCTTGCGCGGTGAGAGTGCGTTTGTCTTTTTTGGAGCCGTTGCTTGAGGTTTTGAGAAAGGGCTTGAGCGGCAGAAAGCCTTTGGTGAACAGTCTGCTCGCTGAGTAGGCGGTTTTCAATAAGCTGGCAAAAGGAGAATGGGGAGAAAAGGCTTTGGCAGGATTGATGAGATTCTGCGGGTCTGACTCTTTTTTATAGACCTTGTGCTCTTCTCTCTCTTTTTTTGAGAATAGATTCTTTGTCAAGGGAAGGTTCCAGGTTCCGATCCCGTAGGGTTTTCCTCCGGATCGCATTGCGATGTGAGCAAGGGAGTATGTAAGGAATAAATGAATGAAGTGAGAGATCTTTTTTGGGTCGGATGGGAAGATCGAAAAAACAACGGCTTCTTCTGCGTTGATCAGCGTCGCTTCAGTCGAGAGTGAAAGGCCATAATCTTTCCCGAACTTTCTTGTCCTGGCGATGTAGTGATCGAGATTTTTTATCGGAAGAATCGTCTCGCAGCCCAGAACAGCTGGATAAAAATGCTTCATGGAAAAAGGAAAGAATCTCTCATTCCACAAAAACGCTGCGAGATGATCGTCGGCTACTTTCCCTTTCTTTTTTTGAATAAGGTTCAATAATTTAT
>DAOVAM010000269.1 GCA_030671065.1 Candidatus Aminicenantota bacterium | reverse complement strand
CTTTTATGAGTTCGCCGAGTCGGGCGAATGATATACTCGATTTTCGCCACTCCCTGATATCCTGATGGGGAAAGCCGGCTATCACAGAGTTATCGGGCACATCCCTTGTGATTCCTGTCCTTCCAGCCACCATGACGTTATCCCCGATCTTCACATGGTCAGCCACAGCGACCTGGCCGCCCATAACCACATTT
Organism: Candidatus Aminicenantota bacterium; assembly: GCA_030671065.1. GTDB lineage: Bacteria > Acidobacteriota > Aminicenantia > Aminicenantales > Aminicenantaceae > SOIA01. The sequence goes on along the minus strand of DAOVAM010000269.1, from coordinate 2,647 downwards.
TTTCCCATTTTTACGCTCCCGGAGATTCCCACCTGCCCGGCTAAGATACTGTTGGGCCCGATCTCAACGTTGTGGCCAACCTGGACCAGATTGTCGATCTTGGTTCCCTTTTTTATGACCGTTTCCCCTAAGGCGGCACGGTCTATGGCTGTATTGGCTCCTACTTCCACATCATCCTTGATAATAACAGTTCCGACCTGCGGGATCTTAACGGAAGAGCTATCCTTATCCCGAAGGTAGCCGAAGCCGTCCGAACCGATAACTGAATTATTGTGGATGATGACACGGTTTCCGATTCGAACATCTTCCCGAATAGAAACATGAGAATGAATAACAGTCTCTCTTCCTATTTTCACTCCTGGATAGATGGCGACAAAGGCAAAGATGACTGTTTTATCCCCGATTTTAACGTTATCTCCCACATCAGCAAAGGGTCCGATGGAAACATCTTTTCCAACCTGAGCTGAGGATGAAATCACGGCCGTGGGATGGATTCCAGGCTCCGGGCGAAAAGGCTTGTGAAACAGCTCCACCACCTTCACGAAAGAACGATGGGGATCTTCGGACCTAATAACAGGGATTCTGTCATATTTTTCATCAGCAAGAATAATAGCCGCTGAAGCCCGACTTTTATCAAGAAGATCCAGATGTATCCGGTGGGCCAGGAAAACGAGGTCTCCCTCTTTTGCTTTTTCGAGGCTTGATACCCCCCGTATTTCAGTCTTCCCCTCACCCTCAAAAGAGCAGTTCAAGACTCGAGCGAGTTCCTCCACAGTCAGAGGAGAGCCAGCCTTATGCTTTTTTTTCATCGAGTCGCTCGTTTATGACAGCGGCTAACTCCGCCCCCCAGAGCAGGATAATGAGCGAGAAGGTGATCCACAACAGGAAAAAGATGATAGAGGTTAAGGTCCCCTGCAGTATCCTTGAGAGAACGATCCCGATGGCGGACACATTAGCTATATAAAACGCGAAGATTCTTTTAAAGATTTCCCAGAGCAAGGTTGCAATCCCCGCCGCTATAAGAGCAGCGCGGGTATGGACTTTTATCTCCGGGATGAATTTATACAGCATGAAGAAAACAAGAAGAGTCAGAGTGAAAGGAAGGAGATACTGGACGAAGAAGTTGTTGAAAAAATTGATAAAACCAGGATTGATGTAATTTTCGACAATGCTGCTTTCCTGGATCGCTCGGCTGACACTGGCCCAGATGAAGGTGATGAAGAGTGAGATCAGCATGATGATCCCGATGGAGAACATGATGATGTACTCCATTAGGCGGTTGTAGAAGAAGGATTTCTGGTAGTTGGCCTTAAAGATGACATTTATGGAGTAGATCAGGTTGGAGAAGAGGAAACTCGCTGCTACGAAAGAACCAGCCAGACCGAACCAACCCAAATTAGTGATATTCTTTGAAAGATCCCGGACTCTCTGGACAAAATAGGGGTCGAGCTGGGCAAAGAATTCACTCGAGAAAATGTCAAGGCTCTGCAAAGCCGCTTCAGGGTCTCCAAGGATCCGGGTTGTGACAAAGACAAACACAGCGACCAGAGGAACCGCACACAGCAGCGTGAAGTAAGAGATGGTGATGGCGAAGTTTCCGCACTTGTCATCGTTAAACCTTTTGAAAGTGGCACCAAGAATATCAAAGATAGGAGATTTCATCTTCATTGTCTTATCAGTTGAAACGAAAGCTTTTTCTTAAGTGTATAATCCCCACTTCACCATAATGATAAAGATAGAAATAAGGAGTGCGTAGATGACCAGCGTTTCGATGAGGACCAATCCAAATATAAGAAGAAAGCGAATATGAGGCCCAGAACCAGGATTTCGAGAGATTCCTTCACATGCACTGCTTATGGCTTTAGCCTGGCAGAAGGCTCCTGCGGAAGCGGCAAGGGTGATGATCGCTCCGCTGATGATAAGAGACCACAAGTAAAGCTTTGCTTTTGTTTCGGTAAGAGTGGTTTCTTGAGCCAATAGAGGTGCGCTCGCGATCACGAGTAAAAAGAATAAGACTCCAAGAGGTTTGATGAACTTTCTCATTATTTTCTCCTTTTTGTATTAATGTTCTTCCTCATGGGCCACAGCTCCCGCTATGTAGATACAGGACAGGAGGACAAAGACAAAAGCCTGGATGGTTGCGGTGAAGATGGCTATCGCCATGAACGGGAGGGGAAGAAGGAAGGGGATGATCGAGGCGATGACTAGAATGAGTAATTCTTCGGCAAAGATGTTGCCGAAAAGACGAACGGAAAGCGAAACCGGACGGGAGAAGTGACTGATGATCTCAATAGGGATAAGAAGAGGTGCAAGGAGCGGGGAGGGGCCTGTAAAATGCTTGAGATATTTCAATACTCCCTGGGCTCTTATCCCCTGCCAGTGGTAATAGAGAAAGACTGAAACAGCACAGCCTGCTGTCACGTTGAGTTTACTGGTCGGGGACATAAACCCGGGAACAAGACCGAGAAGGTTGCAAAAAAAGATAAAAAGCCCGATAGTGCCGACCATCGGCAGGTATTTCTTACCCTGCTCTCCTATGATATCCACAAGGAGGTTTTCGACAAATTCGATGATGAGCTCGAGGAGACTCTGGCTTTTAGAGGGGATGATCTTGAGTTTCCGTGTGGCAAGACCCAGGAAAAGAATG
>DAOVAM010000169.1 GCA_030671065.1 Candidatus Aminicenantota bacterium | reverse complement strand
GGCAATCTCATATAAGGAAATACATTTTTTCGTATGAGATTGCCACGCTTCGCTCGCAATGACAGCTTTATCCTCAGCCTCATGAATAAAAGTGTTATCTAATTACTGAACATAAACACCTGTCCTATTTTATCTTGCAGCTATTTATCTTCTTCGACTTTTTCCATCGTGATCCCGGTGTAGCCGTAAAAGATGGAAACTACCGGATTGGCTAGATTCAAAAAAGCAAAGGGCAGATACAGGAGGGGATTGACTCCTAAGGTGGCATGCATGAAAGCACCACAGCTGTTCCAGGGAATGAGCGGAGAAGTGAGCGTTCCGGCATCTTCCAAACAGCGGGACAGGTTTTTAGGGTGGAGACCCCGGGAGTCAAAGGCACTCTTGTACATCCTTCCCGGGATAACGATCGCCATGTATTGGTCGGAAGCAATGACATTCATCCCAATGGAACTGAATATCGTCGTGGCAACCAGAGAGCCTGTCCTTCTCACTCTCTTGAGAAAAGCTCTGGCTAAAACCTCCAGCATCCCTGTTTTTTCCATTATGCCGCCGAAGGAAAGCGCACAGATGATCAAAGCGACTGTATCCATCATACTTTGCAGTCCCCCTCTGGTCAGCAGACCATCCACCATTTCCACTCCGGTCTGAGAAACAAAGCCAGAGTGAGCTGCGCTGATGACCTCGGCCAGAGAAGTGGATTGAGTGACCATGGCAAAAATCCCACCGAGGAGAGTTCCAGCCAATAACGCAGGAAGAGGCGGAATCTTCTTCACGACCATCACAATCACAAGCAAGGGAGCCAGCAGGAGTATGGGATGCACGAAAAAATTCGATTTTAATGTGGAAAGAATCGTTTCCACTTTTCCGGTTTCGAGCACTCCACCAGAAAATCTCATTCCAATCAATCCATAGAGGATAATACAGAGAACATACCCCGGAGCCGTAGTGTAGACCATGTGCCTGATGTGTGAGAACAGATCTGTCCCGGCTACAGCTGGAGCCAGGTTTGTCGTATCTGAAAGAGGCGACATCTTATCCCCAAAGTAGGCTCCTGAAATGATCGCTCCGGCAACCATTGCAACAGGTATCCCCAAACCCTGTCCAACACCAACGAGGGCCACGCCCACCGTTCCGGCTGTTGACCAGGAAGAGCCGGTCCCCAGAGATACGATCGAACAGATGACCAAGGTAGCCACGAGAAAAATTCCCGGAGAAAGAACCTTTAAACCATAAAAAATCATCGAGGGGACTATTCCACCGAGGATCCAGGTGCCGATCATCGTTCCAACGACCATCAGAATCAGAATGGCGCTCATGGCCAGCATGATGCCATGAACCATCCCGTCTTGAATCTCTTTCCAGGGATGTTTATGGATGATGGCCACACATGCAGCCACGGCCGCAGCCGCAATAAGGGGAATGTGAGGTGAGAGTTTGAAAATGCCGATTGTCACTGACAAGGCGATGACCAAGAAAACAACAGGAATGAAAGCTATCCCCAGCTGGATTTCTTTTCTCTTTTCTGTCACGTCCTTGTTTCCGTGCATAAAGTTAAGAAATTTTAAGCGAAAAAATATTAAAAAGCAAATGATTCAAGGAAAATTGACATCTGTCATAAGATGGGAATAAATAAAGTTCTGCTCTTAATGAGAGCTTTTTTGGACCTTAAAATTTCTCCAGTTCAGGTTGAAGTGAATTATCAATCTTTACCCAGGAGGTCATCCCGAGTCAGAAGAGAGACAAACTCGTAGCCTTTCTTTTCAAGGTTTTCTCTTCCTCCCTCCAACCGGTCAACCAGAGTCAGAGTGAGAACGACTTCTCCTCCTTCTTCTTCTACGGCCTGACAGGCTTTAAGAGTCGAACCGCCAGAGGTCACGACATCATCCACTACTGCCACTTTCCAGCCCTTCTGGAAAGGGCCTTCGATCATCTTTCGTTCTCCATGCTTCTTCGGCTCTTTCCGGACGATAAAGGCCGGCAGAGGCCGCTCGGTTTCAGCGCTAAAAGCAGCAACTGTGCTGACAATAGGATCAGCTCCCAAGGTGTAACCTCCGATGGCATCAATATCATAAGACTGGAGCACATCCAGGATTAACCGGGCAGTCAGGGCGGCTCCTTTTGGATCCAGGGTGGTCATTTTGGCATCGATGTAATACGTACTCGTCTTCCCTGAAGTCAGGACTCTTTGTACATTCGTCAATAATGACTTTTCCTTGACAATCTTGACCAGGCTTTCTTTCAAGTTTTCTTCATTCACTCTTCAACTCCTCTTACTCGATTAATACGATTTGGTAATTTTAATACCATGATAATACTTTTTCAATATCTTCTTGTAATCTGCCCCGGCCAGAGCCATCCCGAACGCTCCTACCTGGCACAATCCCACTCCATGTCCCAGTCCTTTTCCGACAAACGTAAAATGTGTGATGACTCCTTCTCCATCATATTCCCTATCTATGACAAAAAGCGTTTCCCTGAGGCCCAGGACTCTCCGAATCTTTAAGCCTCTGGCAACTGCCTGGGAATCCTTGCCAACTAAAGAAATTCCCACAACTCGCCTGGAGACCCCTCTCTTTTGAGGAATGAGGTCCACCAACTCTCCGACCGGATAATATCGATTTATCCTTCTCTCCAAGGCTTTTCGCGACACTCTCTTCTGCCAGCGGTGGAAGTTGGAACTTCTGTCCAGGATATTTGTTTGAGCGGGAGAGTGTATTTCCATCAGCCGGACTTCCCCCTCATGCTCGAAAAACCTCACTTTCTCTCCTCCAAGGAGGTAGACATGGGATGCGAGGATCGAGTCGCTGCCGCTATTCTTTAAGAGAAAGATATCTGGAGAAAGAACAAATTGCTTGACTGTCTTTTCATGCTCCAGTTGAATCGTATTTTCTAGAATTCCTTTGAATATTCCTTGTGTTCCGAATTCAGGATAACTTTTCATCACGTTTGCAAGGAAGAGGGCCAGTTCTGCCCGTGTCAGGAGTCTTTCAGTGTCAGCCAAGTCCTTGTCTGGAGGGAAGATGCCTGCTTGAACAAGATATGCCAAGAAATCTCTTCCCTGCCCGCTCAATCCTTCATAATCCCTCAGGATGAAATCTTTTTCACTCTCCATCAACAAATTCTCCACCCTGTCGTGCCATCCGAAACCATCCATAATCAAATGGGCCAGAGTCAGAAAATTCAACGGTGACGGATCTGGGCTAAATGAGTCATTATTCTTTCCCATTACAGCCGCGGCCCTTCCGATCCAGTTCACAGCATCCTCAAACAGGGCCGACTGCTCGAAGAAGCTGGAGTCTTTTTCAGGAGGAATCACATCGAGACTGAGCAGACAAGCTATCTCAGGGCTGATATTCCTGCCTCCCGTAAGAACCGGGTGGATCACATTGCTGCTCTCCAGCAGCCACTCGTTCTGATTTTCATAAACACACTCTTGACCTCTCAAATACGGAAGCACCGGACCTTCAACAAAGATATTTTCTACGTTTTCAGTCATTCCACCACATGTGCTTGTGTAGAGCGCATCGATCAACCGTCCCTTGTAACGAGCCACTTCACCACGTGTCGATAAAACAGCTTTGTTGCTCAAAGGATGCTCCGCCCCCATCCCAGTGTAATACTGAGACCTTGGTGAGTCATCAAGATCAAAATCCAGGTCTTTGTATTTTCCTAAATTCCTGATGGCATAGGTTCTGGCCGCAACAGCCTGGGCTTTGTGCGCTTCAAGTTCGCCAAAAGAGTAAGGAGAGAGCTCACTCGGCACCACGCTTTTCAAATAATCCTCAAGGTTCAAGATATTGATCAACACTATCCCTTTATGAGTGGCTTCGAGAACAAAGATTCCCCGATAATCCCTCCCCTTGAAAGAAAGATAGCTCTGAGGATTACTGGGGATGAAATACAAAACAGTATCATCATTCAGACTCTTCAGTTCCTCATTGATGAGAATCCAGAGCGGCTTAGACTCTTCCTCTGTAACTTCTTCACGCATAATCCAGGTTTCTTTAATCCCGATTTGATTCAGTTTTTTAATGAAGCTCAAGGCATCACCTCGAGTTAAAAAGTCTCCGATCTTTATCTGGAAAATTCCTGAAATCTCTCCTTCAGTGTTCTCAGTCACATAGACTTTGCCCTCCAGCTCTGTCCTCAATTTCTGAGCCAGCATCTCCGCTTCTTCCCTTTCTCTTGTTTGGGCAACCTGGATAAGAAATTTTTCAGTCAGCATCTCCCGGCTTCCCTTTATCAGGACCTCTGCAACATCTTCAGCCACAAATCTATAGTTCGGATTGACTTCGTAAATTTTCATCCCGGAAGAGGAACGAATCTGGATATGGCTTAAATTGACGCCCAAACCTATCTTGATTATGGGCTTTTCGATCGCATACCCATGAAAAAATGTTTCATCTTCTCCAAACTCAACAGATGTCCACCCAAAGATCACAAAAGACAGAAAAATTATAAAGATGTACTTGGCTGCCTTGAGGGAGATAGTTTTCATTCGCTGACGCTTCCTTTGAGGGGATTATAAGTGAGAAAAGATCAGAATGTCAAGAAATAATTCAATATGTTCAATATCTTCATTATGTTCACACTATATATAGTAGTCTATTTCGTTTCCTTATTTTCTATATATTATATAGTATTAGTCAAATAAAGTCAAAACAAATGGGGTCAGTTGAATTGTATTGACTTGTCCAGAGAGAAGCATCAGAATTGAGAGGAATATTCGACCAACCGAGACGAAAGAAGGAGATATCATGAGAAAAAGAAATCTCATCCTTTTGACTTTGATCCTCTTTCTGGCTCAGAGCGGAGCAGCACAAATATCCAGTCTTTCAGAAATATTCCAGTTGGGAAAGGGAATCAGAGACCTGGATGGAGATCATTTTGCGGATAAAGTCGTCCTCGATATCATCATTTCTGATAGCGCCAGCGCTTACGAGATTGCTGCAGCAGGTGACATAGCTGCAAGAGCCAACCTGGAAAGTCTCGTGGTTGACTTTTCTCTCGTGAAAAGAGAATCAGAGGTCAAAGATATTCTTAATCTGGAAATCCCGGTTCTCATCGGATCCAATTTGAAGTGGCTTAAAAAGATGAAAAAAGCAGGAAAGATCGACCTTCCACGGCTCG
>DAOVAM010000130.1 GCA_030671065.1 Candidatus Aminicenantota bacterium | reverse complement strand
CATCCATCCCCCTATGATGAGTTAGACGGCGTGTCTTCCTGGTGGCTATTTCATACAGCATAAGATCACCGGACTCTAGATCAATATAGGAAAAATAGAGGCCATCACCGGAAAGAGTGCTCATTCCATAAACACTCTTTCCCTTCCATATGCGGTGCTTCGTAATTTCTACAGATTCCTCTGCAGACGGCATTTTGGGTTTAGACAAGGAAGCCAACTCAGCCTCAGCAGCTCTGACAACATCCGTTTGCTCAGGGTAATCGGTAATAACTTTCTGGAAGGCATGGAAAGCTTGATTCGATCCCATCCTTTTATAGCAGAGGCCAATATAAAATTGAGACCTAGCGGCATAGTACCTGTCATAAGGATGTCTTTTAATAATCTCTTGAAAAATTGTTACTGCTTCCCTCGGCTCGATTCTCGACTCCATCAAGAACACGCCTCTCTCAAAAAGCATCCTGTAATACAAATCGGCAAAGCATGTGAAGGTGAGGGACAGAACACCCACGAAGGTCACAAAGATAACAATTTTTTTGTTCTTCATTTTGACTCAAAAAAACTATAATCCGCCCATAAACCGATATCCTTCCCCATAGACAGAAAAAATATACTTCGCTTTTGCCGGATCATCCTGTAGCTTTTTTCTCAGTTTTAAAATGTGATTATCGATGGTCCGGGTGGAAGGATATCTTTCATATCCCCATATTTCATTCAGCATAGCTTCCCTGGTCACCACTTCTCCTCTATGGGCAACAAAGTATTTCAAAATTTCAACTTCGAGAGAAGTGAGGTCAAACTCTTTTTCCTTCCGTTTGACCTTGAAATGAATGAAGTCAATCTCGACGTCATCGAAGCGATAGACCGAAGGGGTATCTTTCTCCTCCCTTTTTTCTCGTCTGAGATGCGCCTTCACCCTGGCCAGGAGCTCCTTGACGCTGAATGGCTTTGTGATGTAGTCATCGGCTCCGATTTCCAACCCCACCACTTTATCGACTTCTTCGCCTTTGGCTGTCAGCATGATGATAGGAATGGTGACATTCTGCCCTCGTAATTCACGACAGACCTCCAGTCCATCTCTTTTGGGAAGCATGATATCGAGAAGAATCAGGTCTGGTGCTTCCTTCAGGGCCTTATTCAAGCCTTCCTCTCCATCGAGCGCCCAGATGACATCGTACCCTTCGAAATCCAGGTTTAATTTCAAGCCACTAATCAGTTCTTTCTCATCCTCGATAATCAATATCTTCTTTTTCATTTCTTGTCTTCTTTAAGTCTGAAGATAGGAAGAATGACCGAAAAAACACTCCCCTTCTCCGGCTCACTCTCCACATCAACCTGACCCCCGTGAGCTTCAGCGATATGTTTGACTATGGTCAGCCCCAGACCGCTTCCTCTGGATTCAGAGACGACCTCATTTTCGGAGCGATAGAAGCGTTGAAAAATCTTGTCAACCTCATTTCGCGAAATTCCAACACCTTTATCTGCAACCTGGATTACAGCGTTATCTCCGTCTTTAAATAACCTGACGGATACTTCTTTTTTATCTTGTGAGAACTTCATGGAGTTGCTTAAAAGATTGATCAGGACACTGGCCATAGCCTCTCTATCAAAATCCATAGGGGGGATGTCTTCACTTATTTGTTTATGTACGGTGAAGCCTTTCTTCTCCAAATGATAGCGGTACAATTCCAGGGTTTCTCTGATTACTCCTGCAAGATGACCTTTTTTTAGATTGAACTCTTTTCTTCCTGTTTCAATCTGAGAGAAATCAAGAACATTGTTGATCATGTACGATAAGCGTTCACTCTCTCTAGTGATGATCTCATAGGCCTCCTTCCGGTTTTTTTCAGGGAGATTTTTTTTATCTTTGAGCGTCTCTCCATATAGTCTTATAAGCGTTAAAGGCGTCTTGAGCTCGTGGGAGATGTTATGCACGAACTCCGACTTGTGGCGTGTTGTCTCAGACTCTCGATGGATATCGCGTGCAATCAAGAGCGCACCCAAACACATCAAAACCACAATGACAGCCAGAAGAGTCCCATAAATGATATTTTCCCTCAGAGCCGAACTTTTCAGGTTTTCAAGTGCGGTTTGGGTGACGATAAGCCTCCACGGAAAAGGAAACTGACGAAAAGTGACGCTCAAAGCGTCTTTGGGAATCACATTTTTTTCACCGGAGAGGTCATTTTGAAGCCTCTCGTCGATCAGACGAACTTGAATGCCCGAAGTCTGGGCAAGTGTGTTTGCAATCTCTGGAAACTTCTGATTTTCAAGATAATCGAGGTCCCAGCAAAAGCCTGCATAAAACAATTGATCCGATGGGATATCACCCAAGCGGGAGTAAGAAAAAAGAAAGCTTGATTCCCCATTCATCACAGGGAAGCGTCCTCTCTGAGGTTCGTTTGAATACTGTGAGAAAGCGATCCTTTCTTTGAGTATTGGGATTACGTTCTCCTCTAACAATTCTTTAAATTCCAGTTCCTCAAGATAGGAAGATGACTTTTCCTTGATGGCTTTATACGCTTTTAACAATTCAGGATATTTTTCTGCAGATAGGTCTTTGTTCAGAATATTTTCGATTTCCTCCGAAAAATAATCATATGCTGGATTACTCAACTGCCAATCACCATTTCTTAGTTTTTCAAGGACATCAATTAATGTTTTTAGAAGATCTCTTCCTTTTTCTATCTGCATATCCCGGGTGACCTCATACAACAGAATAGCTGCGACTATCCCATAAGGATAGCCGACTCTATTTTTAAACTGTCCAAACTCGTCTAATAAGTTTTCGTAGACTGAGTAGGCTTCATCATATCTCTTCGTATTGACAAGACAACGTCCATAGCGTTCCAAAGCCAAGGCTTGAAGCTGTTTTACAGGAGTGGAGAGACTGCATCGGTGATAAAGCTCAGCTGCCTGTGCGTATTTTTTTTGACTAAACTCTAAATATTCAGCCCGTTGAAAAAGAGAAGCAAAGGGAGAATCAGGCATACTTTGGTCCCACCGGGCAAAAAGGATATCAGCACTTTCGGCTTGAGGAAAGACAATTCGGAAATCAGCATCGAGCAGGAAGACTCTCTCTCTTGACAATAAAGAAGATATTTCTAATTCTTGACGGCGCTCGCGGAGAGTGGATAATGGCGCAAAATTTTCAGGATTTAAAATACTGTCTTCATATTCCAGGAGAGCTCTCTCGACAGATTTGAGGGCTGTTTCTCCTGAAATCCATAGCTGGGACTCGATAACCTTCCTTAAAGCTTCTCTTCTTTTAGAAAATGCATTCCAGCTTAAATACCCAATAAACAAAGAAGGCACAAGAATACCCAAAAGGAAGATAATGATGAATTTTCTTCTAGCCCATATTCCCTGGGTGAAAATTTTCATGCGAGATCACCCTTATAGAAAACAAACGCCCCTGTGATGTCCGCCTGGACAGGACTTATTCTCAATCAGAGACCGTTCTCTTATGAATAGATTATACTGAATTGAAACATGAAATTGTCAATAAAATGTAAAAGAATGTCTCTAAATGTCATCCACCGCGGTGTTTCGTCGCTCTATTTTAAAAAAAGATCTCTCCCTTTATTACAAATACTTCATAAATATCTCTGATTTGGGTTAAAAGTACGATATTAGGATTGAAAGGATAAAATGGGCTTCTCGTTGAAAATAAGAGAATTCATCTGGTACGGATGGAGAGATTTAAACTCCCGATCTTCTGATCCTAGGTCAATCAGTCTTCATTCATACCGCAGCGAATCCACTGGGTCTGCGACCGCTGCTTTAATAGATTGATAGCTGACTGTGAATAACGCTATGACAAAGGCCAATATACCTGTGATCTGCTCCACAGATCCTAGGATTCTAACTCTGGGGGTGGTACAATGATTGGGGGCAGGTCACGGGCGTATAAACTGGAAATAAAATAAAAGACAAAGGAGAAGAGTCATGTTTTTAAAAAAAGTGTTTTTGATTTTAATCATCTTGATCTTATTTTTCCTAGTGGCGTTTATCCTGCCCGCGGAAAAAACACATGAAGAGACTCAATCCAGGAAGGCATATGATCTCACAGATGTCAATATGCTGGTTAAAGCCGATGTACAAACCGAACTTATTGAATACAAAGGCAAAAAAGCCTTTCGATTAAAGCAAGAAAAAGGAGAGAGGATCGCCTATCTCAAAGATCTGGAGTTTGTAAACGGGATTATCGAGCTCGATATCGCAGCCATTCCCTATTATACGGGGATTGTTTTCAGGGTCCGCTCGCCACATATTTATGAAGGCATCTATTTCCGGCCACAAAACTCCCGCCACTCGGATCCGGTCAGGAGGGGGCATACAGTACAGTACACCGCCAGTCCCCGGTATACCTGGTATTATTTAAGGGAAAAATACCCGGAAAAATATGAAGCGGCTGTGGATATTCCCCCCGATGAGTGGTTTCATGTGAAAGTGGTCGTTTCCGGGATGGAGGCAAAGGTTTTTGTTAATGAGGCCAAATCGCCCTGTTTAGTGGTTAAGGATCTGAAACATGGGCTAAGCAAGGGCTCAGTCGGAGTCTGGTGCGGTAATACATCCAGTGGAACTTTCGCCAATTTAACAATCGAGCCTGGTCCGCCGTTTCAGTTTGAGAGAGTCGAAGCTGCCGAAGAAAGAGCAATATCTGGCGTTTCTTATACTGTCGAGCAGAAATTTTTCCTGGATATTTTTAAAAAACGCCGCTCAGTTCGAAAATTCAAACCCACGCTCATTCCAGACGAGCACATCATGAAAATCCTGGATGCCGCCCGTTCGGCTCCGACTTCAGGAAATCAACAGCCCTGGAAGTTTCTGGTCATCCAGGACAGGGAAAAACTCAACAAGCTCAAAGCGGAATGTGTCTCAGCTGCGCTGGAAAGAGCGAAAAAACGTGATCCCGTCGATCCGGTAAAATTGGAATCTCTTAGAAAACGATACACTGAGAATCTGACTGGATATCTTTCTGCTCCCGTGTTTATCCTGGTGTTGACGGATAAGAACTCCCGTTATCCGAGCTACAACAAATGGGACGGACCTCTGGCCGCTGGATATCTTATCCTTGCCGCTCGCGCCCTGGGGTACGGCACTGTCTATACAACCGACTCGTTTCCGGCCGATATCACAAAAAAAGTGTTTGCCGTACCCGATAATTTTGAACAAATTTGTTGTATTCCCGTTGGAGTACCGGAAAGCTGGCCTAATTCCCCGCCAAAAAAACCGCTTCAGGAATTTGTTGTGTTTGAAAAGTTGATCAAAGGCGTCAATTACGATGTGCCAATACAGCGAACCACCATTGAACTGGACCAAAAAACCATAGGCGATTATGTCGGTAAATTTAAATTTGAGCCCAATATCACTATTTCCGTGACGCAAACCGATAGTCATCTCTTTGTCCAAATCACAGGGCAGCCAAAAGTCGAAATCTTTCCTGAGGCAAAAGATAAATTTTTTCTTAAAGTCGTTGATGCTCAAATCACATTTGTGCGGGATACCGAAGGTAGAATCTCAAAACTCCTCCTCCATCAGGGCGGACGGACCATTCCTGCCGAGAAAATCCAAAATTAATAAAATCTCTGAAGCTTAAAATTAAACGCTCTCCAAAAATCACAATAGGCGTTAATCAAATACCGTGATCCAGACCTTAATTATCCAAGAGGGCAGGTCATTTCTACAGGCTTATTCACAGAATTAGTGAAAAATTTGAGGATTCTTGTAGCGATGATTGAACAAATATTTGGCATTTACGGAACAATCATGTATTCTAATTAATCTGGTTTCCCAATAACAATGACAATCCAACTTTAAAACCAAAATCACAAAAGAAGATTCTTGCACAACGACTCCAAGAAAGAATGACTTAGGAGTTTAGACATGAAAATACTCTTGGTTTACCCGAAATATCCAGACACGTTTTGGAGTTTTAAGTATGCTCTGAAATTCGTCTCAAAAAAAGCATCTTTCCCGCCTCTTGGTTTATTGACCGTGGCTTCAATGCTTCCCGATGAATGGAAGAAAAAGCTCATTGATATGAATGTTTCTGTCTTAACAGAGGATGACCTTGAATGGGCTGACTATGTATTTATCAGTGCTATGGTCGTTCAGAAAAAGTCAGCAATGGAAGTCATCAGAAGGTGTAAAAATTTGGGAATTAGAATTGTCGCGGGCGGCCCTCTTTTTACCACAGGATATGAAGAATTTGAGGATATAGACCACCTTATTCTTAATGAAGCTGAGAGTACTCTTCCCTCTTTTCTGGATGATTTAAAAAAGGGAT
>DAOVAM010000069.1 GCA_030671065.1 Candidatus Aminicenantota bacterium | reverse complement strand
GAACTTTTCCTGACAGCGTCTTCAGCTTTTTGTGTATTTCTTCCTCTTTTTTCTGCGAGCGTTTTAATGTAAGCCGCGGCATCATGGGTGACCTTTTCTTCCATCGTTTCGTCCATCGACTGTCCTGTGATGGAAACACCGACAGGATGCGCCGCGCCCGTGCTCGTTCCTGGAGACATCGCAAAGATATCGCAGGCGATGGAGATGAAAAATCCGGCCGAAGCGGCCCGGCCACCGCTAGGACTAACATATGCCGCCACTGGAACTTTCGAGCTCAGGATCCGCTCGATGATTTCTCTCATTGATGAATCCAATCCCCCGGGGGTATTCAAAGTGATAATGATCAGGCTTGCATTTTCTCTCTCAGCCCGATCGATGGTGTCTCTGATGTACTCCGATGTTATAGGATGAATGGGAGCGTCCACCGTGATCTTCAGTATGGAAGAGGCACACACTGAAGGGAGAACGATCAATAAAAGAAGAATGGAAAGCCTTTTTTTCATTTCGGCTTTCATTATATGTTCAGGTTAAAAACAAGTCAATATATCTTTCCCTGTGGAAAGAGTCATTATTTTCGTGATTGGCTTGGAGAGGAACCATGCCCGCTCAGCCTTCAAACGGTTTTTTCATCCATAAGCCTTCACAGAATAGGGGGACTTGTTTTGCGTTGGAATTTTGATCTACTATTTATTTGAGTAACCAGATATCTTCTTTTTGAGTTGTGCACATTCTAGCACTGATGTTTTCCTGTAAAGTTGAGGATTTTTTTACATCTAAAAAATTCAAGAGTCCGCCGTCAATTCGCAAAACGACGACAGGACATATCTGGAATAAAATTAATAATTTAACTTGACTTTTTATCTCTAATAACTTATTTATAATTAGTACATTAGCAAATAGGAGACGTCAATGATTAAGAACGATATCGCCCTTGAAATCGAGAAGAAATCCGAATTCAACAGGGCAAAATCATTGTTAATCGTTGAAGCTGTCCTCTCAACCCTTAAAGAAGCTCTCACCAATGAAGAAAAGATCGAAATAAGGGGTTTTTCAAGTTTTAAAGTTGTGAGAAAAAAGACCGGCTTTGGCAGGGATATCCGGAGAAAGAAACAAATCAAAATCAAGAAAGGGAAGAGGATTAAATTCAGACCCGGTCAGGACTTAAAGAATATTAAATAGTGCAGATTGAGTCAGGAGCCGAAGAGTAGAAGTGGTTGCGACTCCCCCCTTTGATTCACCCTTCCTTCTCAGAGTCACACAAGAGTCATGAGTAAATACAAGATAAAACCTCTCTCGCCAGAAAATCTCAAGATGCATCCTCTTCTTTCAAGAAAGAATAAGGTGAATTTTAAAAGTTTTGCTCAAGTGTTGGCTCCCAATAATATTTTTGCTCAATTCGTGGACAGCCTTCCTGATACCTTAGCGGGGAAGGATTTCAAAGAATTTATATCCTTGATGCGATTAGCCAAGAAGAAGAATAAAGCCATTATTTTTGCACTGGGAGCTCATGTGATTAAAGTCGGATTGAATCCGGTCCTGATAGACTTAATGAAGGAAGGATGGGTCACAGCTTTGGCATTCAACGGTGCAGGAATCATTCATGATTTCGAAGTGGCCTATACTGGACAAACTTCAGAAGATGTGGAGAAACACATAAAAAATGGAAGTTTTGGGATGGCGCAGGAAACAGCTGAAATTCTGAATGAGGCCATACATTCAGGAGAAGAAAAGGGTCTGGGTTTAGGTGAAGCTTTGGGAAAAATGCTCTCTGTATCTGATTTTCCATATAAACATATAAGTCTTCTGGCCGCTGCATATGATTTAAACATCCCTGTTTCAGTCCACGTTGCGATCGGAACGGATACAATTCATTTTCATCCCAAAACAAGAGGAGATATTTTAGGAAAACTCTCTCTCAAAGATTTTTTCCTTCTCTGTGCTGTGTTAGAAAATCTTGAAGGAGGGGGGATTTTCATGAATGTGGGATCAGCTGTGGTCTTGCCTGAAGTTTTCCTCAAAGCATTATCGTTCGTTCGCAATACAGGGAATCATCTCGAGGATTTTTCTACAGCTGTTTTTGATTTCATCCACCATTACAGACCATATCAAAATGTAGTGAAGAGGCCCCATGGAAACAAAGGAAAAGGATTCTATTTTATCGGCCATCATGAGATTCTCATCCCACTCCTGGCCGCTTCATTAAAGTCGCAGGATCTTAAATAGAGCCACGCTTTGCTAGCCGGCTATTCCGCGTGTCTATCTGAATGTATGGCTGGGCGTGTTTAGCCTGACTTTTTACTTTGATGAGTCTTCTGGATGGTGTGTTTCATTTCCTGGTCGATCATTAAATTCCTGTAAACCCGCTCTGTTTGTTCCACTGTGTTCTGGAGCGAGCCAGATGTGTCGATTATATAATCTGCGTATTTCAGTTTTTCTTCCGGTGCCATCTGGCTCGTCAATTTCTTGATGGCTTCTTTTCGACTGATTTGATCTCTTTCCATCAGTCTTTCAATCTGGATTTCTTTTTTACAGTAAACGACGATGACTTTATCGAAGAAATCAGTGAATTCTGCCTCAATGGTCAACGCCGCTTCTGAAACAAAAATAGTATTTGTTCCTTCTTTTTCGAGTTTCTCTATTGTCTCTTTTTTCTTTTTTAAAACAAGGGGATGGATGAGTTCATTGAGGAAGTTCTGTTCTTTATTGTCTGAGAAGATAATTTTTCCTAAACGGGATCGATTGATTGTTTTGTCTTTATTCAGAATTTTTTCACTGAAGTGAGCAACAATTTTTTTCCAGGCAGGCTTTTCTGGTTCCATGATCTCATGGGCGACTCTATCCGCATGGTGAATGTAACATCCCAGTTCTTTCAAGATACTGGAAACCACGGATTTTCCTGAGGCTATTCCGCCTGTCAAAGCGACTATCAGCATAGCGGAGATTCCAGGCCTTTTTTAGTGATAGGTGCTCTCGTGATCGAGTAGGAGGACGATACACACAAAGAAATCCGAGGATGTTGAGGGAATGTCATTTTTTAATGACCAGGTTAGATTTGCTGCAAAATATATACTTATATATTTATATTTTTAATCGTTGTCAAGGATTTTGAAATTTTTTTCGAAGCGACTTGCCACTCCCTGTTTTTTCTCTTTTTTATCGAGTTCTTCCAGTCGAACGGTAAGACCTCCGATACACAGCTTTAGTTTTTTTCTTTTTCCACCCAGTTCCTTGGGCATATCTATGACCAAATTGAGTTTTGAACCGATGATAACACCTGAGTCCAGACAGAAGTAAACTCCTGTCGAACTTATATTTTCAACCAAAGTCTTCTCATTGAATTTATTTCCACCGGGAAGTTTTCCCTCAATTTTTGCTGAAAGAGGCAGATCAAACCGCCATTCCCTTCGGCGGTTCACTTTTAATGGGGAGAGTTTTTGACTTTGTTTTGGACTTTTTTTGAGAGTGGTTTTCTTTGATGATGATGTTTTTGTCATGATCACCTCTTTAATTTCTTGGAAAAGTTAAAACAGGGCGGAGTTGATGGCGTAGAGCGCGAGCTGGAGCCTGCTGTGTGTGTTGAGTTTAGCATATATGCTTTTGATGTGTGACCGGACTGTGTTTTTACTGATGAAAAGAGCATCAGCGATCTCGTCATTGCTTTTTCCTTGACCGATAAGCCTCAATACCTGAAATTCTGTAGGTGTCAACTGGTCGAGTGTCTTCTCTTTGAGGTCTCTTCCAACAACAGATATTATTCGATCCATGATGCTGCTCATCTTATCACGAGGTAGCCAGATATCACCTTTATGAACAATGCGTATTGCATCTGACAGCTGGTCGGATGGATCATTCAAATCAAAATATCCTCTAACTCCAGAATTCATGAGGCCGACGACTTCTTCATGAGAGGGAATATTCCCGAGGAGAAGCAACTGGGATTTAGTTTTAGTTGTTGAAATTTCTATGATTGCTTTGCAGATTTCTCTTATATTGGGCAAAGGTTCAGAATTTGCAAAGATGATGACGTTAGGCTTGAGGTTCTTTATGGATTCTATGAAAGAGTCGATCGTGCTTTTTTCAATATTTACGACATCAATATCAGAGGCTCTATCCATTATTTTTAGAATTCCTGAGAGGATGAGATCCGAGGTGCAGTAGATGAGTGTGCTGATACTTTTTTCTTCTGGAGATTTGACTGCTTCTTTTTTTAGTGCGGGTTTTTTCTTGGGTGATCCTTTGGATGATTTAGTGTTTTTCATTATCTTCCAATTTTAGAGATATGTTATATAAACAAAAAATCAATGTCAAGGCAAGATTGAGGAATGGACCCTTTTAATCAGTTATCATAGATCTGGGAACGTGTGATTCGAAGTGATAAGATGGGGATTAAATCTTCCTTAAAGGGACGGATCTAATTTTATAGATATTGGTTAGACGGAGAATTATCATTTGTTTTTTTGAGTCATCTTGTTCGGCTCTCACAAAACGGACACTCCCGGATATCTCAAGTTTAAGTTGGTTTTCAAGAAATAAAGTCTTCGGGATATCCAGCGATAGAGTTAATTTGGAACCGATGATCACCTTGGAATCGAGTCTGAAAATAGCTTCTTGAGAGCTCAAGGAAATAAGCTCTGTGTATTCTTGGAATTCATCCCCGATCGCATCCATTCCAGTGATCAAAGCTGGAAGAGTGAGTTCGAAACTTCGCTCTCTCTTCACTTCTTTGAGGGCGCTTTGATAGGATGGTTTTTGATAGACTCTTTTTTCATTCATTTTAGTATTCAAATTTGTCATTTAGGTTTCAGATTTTGTCATAGAAAATAAGTGCATTCAATCGCTTTTATGGATGATTCGTTGGGTGATTTTTTCATATTTTTTCTCATCGAAAGAGGTTAGATGTGCGGTTAATTCCTCTTGATTTTCAACTCTCTTTCATTCCTGAAAAGCCGGAATCCGGGGTGATGTAATCATGTATTTGCTCGCTTCAGTCAAGATGAACGAAAAAATAGAATTGTATTTTTGGATGAGTGGAATGAATTGAAGCCCAAACCTCATACGAGTATAAAGCGGGTCCAACTTCTGTTCAAGGACGGCATTTTAACCTTTCTTGACAAAAAAAAGAGCGGTATATAGAATGACCGAGAATTGAAATTGCGGAGAGAGAAGTGAGTCAAAACGAACGATTTGTCAAGAAAATAACTCCTAAAAGTGTTGATTTCTCAAGATGGTATGTCGAGATTATTCAAAAAACAGAACTGGCCGATTATGCTCCCATCAAGGGAATGATGGTCATAAGGCCATATGGGTATTCGATCTGGGAGAATATCCAGAGCATTGTGGATAAACGGATAAAAGAGTCTGGCCACACGAATGCTTACTTTCCTCTGTTCATTCCAGAAGGATTCCTCCAGAAAGAAACAGAGCATCTCAAGGGATTCGCGCCTGAAGTTGCCTGGGTGACTCATGGAGGGAGTGACGAGTTGGAAGAGAGACTGGCTGTTCGACCCACTTCAGAAGCTATAATCGGGAACATGTACGCCAAATGGATCAAATCATGGAGAGACCTGCCTGTTTTAATCAATCAATGGGCAAATATTGTCCGGTGGGAAAAAGTCACAAGGCCTTTTTTAAGAACAACAGAGTTCCTGTGGCAGGAAGGGCATACGGCTCATGAAACTTCGGAGGAAGCGCAAGAAGAAACATTGATGATTCTTTCTCTTTACAAAGAATTCGTGGAGACAGAGCTTGCTATTCCAGTGATTTCAGGGATGAAATCAGAGAGAGAAAAATTCGCCGGAGCGATGAAGACCTATGCGATCGAGGCGATGATGTCGGATGGAAAAGCCCTTCAGATGGGTACGTCCCATAACCTGGGTCAGCATTTCTCCAAGGTGTTTAACATCCGGTTTGAAGATCGGAACCAGAAGCTGCAGTATGTGTGGCAGACTTCGTGGGGAGTGTCTACGCGTCTTGTCGGGGCTTTGGTCATGGCTCATGGCGATGATTCTGGCTTGAAGATTCCTCCAAGAATCGCGCCCTTTCAGGTTGTTGTGATTCCGATTGCTATCGGAGATTGGAAAAAGAATATCCTTCCGAAGGCTCAAGAAATTGCGAATGGATTAAAAAAGAAAGGAGTCAGAGTCAAGCTGGATGACAGGGAAGAGTTTACGCCTGGATGGAAGTTTTCAGAATGGGAAATGAGGGGAATTCCTCTGAGGCTCGAGATCGGTCCCAAAGACATCGAGAAGGGTCAGGTTGTAACTGTTCGAAGAGATACAGGTCAAAAAGAGGCATTGGCTCAGGCATCTTTAGATAAAAAAGTGATAGAATTCCTCAGCGATATCCAGAAAAATATGTTCGAAATGGCGCTAAAGTTTCAGGAAGAGAATACCCATGAAGTGAAGGACTATGCTGAATTCAAAGCTGTCATGGAATCCAAGAGAGGATTTATCAAGACATTTTGGTGCGGAGATACAGCCTGTGAAGAGAAAATCAAGGATGACACTATGGCGACTATTCGAGTCATCCCGCATGATATTGAAAAGAAAAAAAACAGCAGGAAGTGCATTCGCTGTCAAAAACCTTCTGAATCTCTGGTCTATTTTGCCAAAGCGTATTAATATATTTTTACAAAAGAAAACATAAAAAAGCATAAGGAAGAAGGAAAAAGAAGAGAGTTCAGTTCTTCTTGTTTATTTCAGGGATCATGGGGTATTTGGACCTCTCAACTCGTAACTTCGATTCTGTTCTTTGTTTGATATGAAAAATAATTTTCTTGAAAAAAGAAAAAGAATGGTTGATTCTCAAATTGAAACCAGAGGAGTGAAGGAGCAGAGAATTCTTGCGGCAATGAGAAAAGTTCCCCGCCATGTATTTGTTCCTGAAAACGTGAAACGCTATGCCTATCAGGATGAGCCTCTTATTATTGGAGAAGGTCAGACAATCTCTCAGCCTTATATAGTGGCGTATATGTCTGAGGCCCTCCAACTTAAAGGCCATGAACGGGTTTTGGAAGTGGGGACTGGTTCTGGTTATCAGGCAGTCATTTTGGCCGAAATCGTCAAAGAAGTGTTCACAGTTGAGCTTGTTGAATCCCTCTCTGTAAGAGCACAGGAAGTCATAAAAGAATTGGGTTACCAGAATATTCATTTTAAGGTTGGAGATGGCACTTTTGGTTGGGAAGCCCACGCTCCTTATGACGCGATCATGGTTACGGCAGCGCCGGCGAAGGTCCCCAAATCCCTGCAGGAACAGTTGAAAATTGGAGGAAAAATGATGATTCCAGTGGGCGCAGCTTTTCAAGAATTGGTTCTTCTGACTAGAGAGAAAAAAAAATTCAAGAGGAAGAAACTTCTCCCAGTCCGATTTGTGCCTTTGATTTCGACGCATTAATTTTTTAAATTGAAAAAGATAAAGAATACAATGATCTTTAAACGTGGTGCTTTTATAAAGGCAAGTCCACTTCTTTTTTTTACTCTCCTGTTCCTTCTGAATCTGTGTTCAGATCAGACTGGAGGAAAAAGATTCATCAAGATGTTTCTTCCTGATGGGTACACCATTACAGCCGAAATAGCCGTCACTGATGAAGAGAGACAGCTTGGACTCATGCACCGCAAGAAAATCAATCCTGATCAGGGAATGCTCCTTGTTTTTGAACAGGAAAATATTTATTCGATCTGGATGAAAAACATGAACATTCCTCTGGATATACTTTGGCTGGATGGAGAGAAAAGGATCGTTTATATCGAACGCAATGTCCCTCCGTGCAAAGAGGATCCCTGTCCTACTTACACGTCTCGATTACCGGCCATGTATGTTTTGGAGTTACAAACTGGAAGTGCGAATGAGCATAACCTGAAAATGTATGACCGGATTGAATTTGTTTTAAAATTATGATAGAAAAACAAAAGAAAATTCACCAAAGTGCCACTCCTTTCCACATCGTCAATAATTCACGGGTAAAGAGCAGCTAAAGAGGAAGACTCCATAGAAAACTCCCTATTAGTAATTGTAATATGTATAAGTTGCAGTGAATAATAATTAAGAGGTGATGCTGAGGGGAACGTTCCCAAATATTAATTCCTGAAGTTCATTAGCCGCATTCTGGGATGCATTTATATTCCCGAGGGTGTCTTTTATTCTTCTAAACTGGCCTATCATTTCTGATTTTATTTCTTTAGATTCAAGGATTTTTTTCGCCTCCTGAAAGATATTTTCTGGGGTAAAGTCCCTCTGGATCAATTCAGGTATGATTCTCTTCCCTGCAAGGATGTTCACGATGCTGAAATTGTCAATTTTCGCCAGCCTGCGTCCAAAAAAATAGGTGAGAGGCGAAATGCGGTAAAACGCGAGTAGAGGAGTCTCCAGGAGGGCCGCTTCCAGGTTGGCTGTGCCGCATGCGGAGAGCACAAGATCACTGGCGGCTATCGCTTCATAGTGGTCCTCTGCGAGAACGATCATCTCTTCGGGAAAAAGAGGGAGAAAGTCTGAGATGAGTGATTTGTCAAGATTCTCAGCCAGGAGAAGAATGAATTGAACGTTTCGTTCTTTGTGAAGGAGATGAAGTGTTTCAGGCAAAACTGGCATATGATATTTGAGTTCGCTTTTTCTGCTCCCTGGGAGAAGAGCGATAAGCTGTTTTTTCGGATTCAAGCTGTATTTCTCCTGGAATTCTTGTTTGGTAAGGGAATTCTTAACCTTTTCCTTGAGAGGATGTCCAACATAAACAGCTGGGATCCTTGACTCTTTATATATTTTTTCTTCGAACGGGAATATCAGCATCATCTTTTTGACTGTTTTCCTTATGGTTTTCAGCCTCCCTTTTCGCCAGGCCCATACAGTCGGGCTGATGTAGTAGAGAACAGGAATCGATTGTCTTTTAAATTTTTTTGCAAGGCGAAGGTTGAAATCCGGAGAATCTATAAGA
>DAOVAM010000122.1 GCA_030671065.1 Candidatus Aminicenantota bacterium | reverse complement strand
CTGATTATTCCTACCGGATAAATTACAGGGGAATTATCGATCAAAACACGTTCCTTGAAGTTGGTTTCGGTCAATCTGACCGGGATTCAACACTGAAGCCTCTTGACGAGGATTATGGCCCGGCCCGGTATTTCTGGTCAGATATTGCCCAGTACACAAACAATGCTGAGGGAGACAGAACCACTAGAGAACAGAGGACTGATTTTAGCACTCGATTCACTAAATATATTGATTTGGGAAGCCTTGGGAATCACGAATTCGGGACTGGATTCTCTTATTATCGAACGTATGCTGAAGACAGGATGCGATGGACTGGTCAGGATTTCGATGCTTGGCCGGGCAATGGATTTGATAATGGAGTCGAGATCACGTGGGCAGCTCCGGGAACTCCTTCCCAATTAGAAGAGTATGGGATTCGTGAAGTCGCCAACACCACAAAAGGATTCGGCTTCTATCTCAAGGACAGGATCACTATTGGTCGTTTCACTCTGATGCTGGGCCTGAGAACCGAAACTCAAAAGGTATTTAATGATGCGGGAGAAGAAGCCTGGAGCTGGGGATTGGGAGATTTCCTCTCTCCACGTGTTTCAATTGCCATTGACCTTTCCAATAATGGGAATAACATCCTGAAATTTGGTTTTGGTCAATTCACCAATCCGGTAACAACAAGAATTATGGAATTTTTTAACACTCAAGGAGGATTTAATTACAGAAGATATAATTGGGCCGGAGGTGCAGATCCAACGGATGCTCAACTGCAAGATCCGGCTAACTGGGCTTTCGCTTTTGAGCAGAGTGCAGCGACAACTCCCTATGATATAGATCCAGAACTGAAACCCAATAAAACGACAAAATTTTTATTGGAATTCGACCGACGTTTTGGACCCAACTGGGCACTCAAACTTAGGGGTGTCTACTCCTATGCCAGAGACATCACAGAGCTCGTTGGGATTTACGACCCAGTGAGTGTATGGGCATGGGTGTTTAAGAATTTCACGTTCAAGAAAAGAGATTATAGAGCTATTGAACTTGAATTGAATGGAAGGATTACAGATAAACTCATGCTCAATGCTTCTTACACCTGGTCTGAGGCAAAAGGAACAAATCCTGGTCAATTTGAATATGGCTTTTGGGACGGCACAGCAGGGAATCTTTACGAGGCGGGTGTTTTCGGAGACCGAATGAAATTGCCAGCAGGTCATGCATTCGAAGCCCTTACTGATGCAATTTTTAGTGGCTTGGGTGGAGAAGAATTTGGAGATGAAGGGTGGTATGGTTTCCTGCCTTACAGTGTTGACCATCAGGTTAAAATTCTGGCTACTTATTTCGCTCCCTATGATTTTGTTGTTACGACTGGGATTGAATATCTTTCCGGTTATCACTGGGAAAGGAAAGGATTTTCCGCGGGATATGGCGATTATTACCTTTTCCCAGAAGGGCGCGGTGGAAGAATAACTCCTGATCACGTCTATGTGGATTTATCGGTTGAGAAGGATATTCCGCTTTCTCAAGGGCTTGCCCTTGGATTGAGATTGAATATTTTCAATCTGTTGAACAGCCAGAGGCCGATCTCCTTTGTCAAGGCAGATACGGCATTGTTTGGGGATGTCTGGGGACGGCAGCTTCCTCGCTGGATGCAATTCCAGGTGACATTTAAGTTCTAGTGATCCAGGTTTCTTTTGATCCAGATATAGAAGAGATAAGTACCGAGATTTCTATGCTCTTTAAATAAGTAGTACTTTTATTATTGATACTGAGAATAGAAGTGTCATTGCGAGCGAAGCGTGGCAATCTCGTAAAAAGAATTGTCATTGCGAGGAGCATGGCGAAGTGGCAATCCAGTAAAATAAAAATGCATCTTTCTTATGAGATTGCCACGCTGCGCTCGCAATGACATCCACAAGATGTTACCAAATTATTGAGCGAGTACTCCTGCCCCCTTTTTTGTGCTGTTGGCCTGGATTATTCACGAGTTGAGGTTGCTGCAGATACGAGGCACAGTACAAGAAGCTGTGGTCTTTCACCGCGATTGTGCTGTAACGAAGTAGATGCAGTGAGATCAGCTCGCCCGAAGGGGAAAAGATACCAATATAAGGTTAACTATCGTCCTTTGGTGTTGATGTAAATGCAGGTTGGTAGCTTTTATGAATAACTAGCGAAGGGTTCCTTCGTAGCAAGCCGTCAGCTGACGTTTCCTCACATCCTCGGGTGTGTAAGAAGGCAGTAGAACTGGAGTAATGAGGTCTGTTTTGATTTTTGCTTTTTTCAACTCATCGTCATAATCTGTGATGTGATTCAAGGTCAAGGCGCTAATCTTGACAGATTTGATGTAATCTGAGGCGAATATTCCGGCTCGGCGGCCAAAGACATTATAGTCCAGAACAGAGTTTCCCATCAGTCTATTTCGCCCGTGCGCTCCGCCTGTTGCTTCTCCTGCGACATACAGGCCGGGAATGTTGGTTTCGCATTTATCGTTAATCTCGATTCCTCCATTCTGGTAATGGAGTGAGGGATAGACGAGCATGGATTCTTTGGTGATGTCTATGCCGTAGCGGATGAACTGGCGGTGCATAGCGGGGAACTGTTTGTTGATGTATCCTTCTCCCTGGATCATTTCGATAAGAGGAGAATCCAGCCAAACTCCGAGACGTCCGCTGGGAGTTTCGATGCCGTTGTTTTTTTCCAGGCATTCTCGGATAAAAGCTGAACTTTCCACATCTCTTGGCTCGCGCGGAAAGACAAAGAGTTCTCCATGTTTATTGAGCGGTTGGCCTCCTGCTCCTCTGATTTTCTCAGTGATCAAGAATCCAGCGATCTGCTCAGGAAAAACTGATCCGGTTGGATGATACTGAACAGAATCCATGTAGAGGAGTTTTGCTCCTGCCCGGTAAGCCATGACGAGCCCATCTCCGGTGGCTCCGTAATGATTGGTGGTGTCGAATCCTCTGATATGGAGTCGTCCGTATCCACCTGTCGCGATGATCGTGGCCTTGGCTTTGACCGTGAAATATTCCTCTGTTTCAAGGTTATACAGGACTCCACCGGCACATTGACCTTTACTATCCAGGAGGAGTTCGACAATGGGCATGAATTCGAGACAGGTGATTTTATCCGGATGGTTTCTGACCTTATCCATGAGTGTCCGCATGATTATGGCACCTGTGTAGTCCCGGCAGGAATGCATCCTTTTCCTCGATGTGCCCCCTCCATGCAGGACCTGGAGAGAGCCGTCTTCCAGTTTGTCCCAGACAACGCCCAGATCTTCAAGCCATTTCACGACTTCAGGCCCGTCTTCGGTAAGAGCACGAACCAGATCAGGCTTGTTATCAAAATGCCCCCCTCCCATGGCGTCCAGGTAATGGCGAGTAGGAGAATCCTGAGCAGTCACGGCGGCTTGCATCCCACCTTGAGACATCATAGAGTTCGCATCGCCTAATCTGAGTTTAGTGGAGATGATCGATTTCGCTCCCTTCTGCATGGCGAGAATAGCGGCTGCACAGCCGGCACCGCCACCCCCTATGATGAGGATATCTGTCTCATAGTCAGGCTTTGTCAAATCGAAGAACTCAGGTTTGATCCTGGAGTGCGACTCCAGCATGTCTGCAACTTCTGTGGTGATATGCTCGTCCTTATTGGGGCCTATTCTGATCTTCCGTCTTGCAGCTGGCTTGTAATCAGGGTGGAATTTATTCAGGACTTCCTCCCGCTCTTCAGCATTCATCGGAGGGAACACAGGTTTCCCTGACTTTTCAAGCTCAAACCTTTTGTTGCGTGTTTGGGCGACTTTTTCGAGTGATGGTCTCATGTATTCTGGATACATCGAATTCTCCTTATAATGACACGATACTATTCATTTTTTTAAAGATATTATTCGGTGTCTCTATCATAGTAGTTCTTTTTCAACTCTTCTTTTTTCATCGTCTTGAATTCTTTGTATTCTTTGTCGAACTTGCGTTCTTTGACCTCTTTTATTCGTTTTTTGAGTTGTTTGCTTTCCTTGGACAGGTATTTTCCATAAAGCCTCCGGCCGAGTAGTCCGACGTTATACTGGACGATTTCTGAAGGGCATCTGATGGCGCACAGACCACAGCTGAGACAGTCGAAGGAGAGATCCATGACGGCTTCGATATCGCCTCTCATGGCGGCATTAATGTAGTCCATGACTTCCAAATCTTGAGGACAGGCTTTTGTGCAGCTGTTGCAGGAGACACATCGAAAAACTTCGGGATAGATCTTCTGGAATGTCGCAACATTCGGGTCTAATTTGTCGATATCATACACAGGTTTCTGGGCCGGAATGGCGGGAAGTTGAGACAACCACATTCCATCTTCAACAAGAGTTGTACAGGCCAATCCTGTATAGATTTTATAGTCACCGGGCATTCGGTAGACAGTGGCACAAGCCCCACAGAATCCTTCTCGACATCCTGCTCCTCTTATTATCTGGTAGCCAGCGTACTCGATTGCCCCCATGATCGTTGCATCGGCCGGCACTTCATGAGATTTTCCCATGATGAAGACTGTGGCCATCGTTTTTTTGGTATCATTTTTTGGCGATTTCGATTTGGCTTGTTTAACTGGCTTTTTTTTCGCTGTTTTTTGTGTTGCCATCGAGATATCTCCTTTTAGTATTCTTGAGGCAAATTCTTGAGCTCCGCCCATGAATACACAGGGCCGTCCTTACACACATAATGCATTCCGATGTTGCATCGTCCGCATTTTCCGATTCCACATTTCATCTTGTTCTCGACCGTTGTGTAAATCTGCTCATCTTTAAAACCCAGGGCCGTTAAGTTCTGTATCACAAATTTAATCATGATCGGTGGCCCGCAGGTCACTGCAATCGCATCTTTCGGCGATGGCTTGATTTCCAGGACATTCAGTGGAACAAAACCGACGAACTCTTCCCAATCCGGTTCCTCCACATCCACGGAGAGATGGACTTTTATCTTTTTCCGGAGTTCTTCCAGATTTTCCCGGAATACCAGGTCCTTGGAGGTTCGGGCACCGTAGATCAGCATGAGGTTCCCATAATCTTCTTTTTTCCCGAGAGCCGTATGGAGGACTGACCAGATAGGCGCCAGACCGATGCCCCCTCCGATAAATATTAGGTTTTTCCCTTTCCATTTGTCTATGGGGAAACCATTCCCGTAAGGACCTCTGATTCCGATGGTGTCTCCCTCCTGCATATCATGGAGTGATGAGGTGACTCTTCCAATTTTCAGTATGCTGAACTGAAGATGATCCTTGACCAGAGGAGAGGAAGAAATGGAGATCATCGATTCTCCTTTTCCAAACACCGAGAGCATCGCGCACTGTCCGCATTTGAAAGAAAAGCCATTCTTATCCTGGAATTGAGTCCTGAAGGTTTTAATGGGTCTGGCACCGCCAACTTCCTGTTTGATATGAATGAGTTTGGCCAGTTTTGGAATATAAGTGTTAGACTTCATGATCTCTCACCTTATCGAGTACTTCTATAATGTCTATCCCGACTGGACATTGTGATATACACCGTCCACACCCTGTGCATTGATATGTTTTGTATAGCTCGATGAAATATTGAAATTTATGCATGATCCTCTGGCGTAAACGAGAGGCTTTGTCTGGTCTGGGATTATGTCCTGAAGAATGCATGGTGAAATCAGGAAACTGGCAGTTGTCCCAGGTTCTGATCCTCTTCCCTTTGAGGGGGGAGGAGGAGTCGATTTCGTCGTTGATGTCGAAGCAGTGGCATGTCGGGCAGAGATATGTGCAGATCCCGCAGCGGATACAGCTCATTGACTCATCATCCCAGAGAGAAGAGCCGAACATCTCTTTAAGCTTTGGGGGGATTTTTTTAATGTTTTCGATTTGTCGTTTGATTTTTTTCTTGGACTCTGTCTGAATTTTCGAAAGATCCTTTTTGTCTTTTTCCGAGGGAGTCTTGAAGAGATTTTTTGCGGAATTGACGAGCTGCTCTCCCTGTTTTGTGTAAGTTTCAACGAAATATTTATCCCCCAAATCTGTCATTTGGACATCCAGGCCATCTTTTGAGAATGGAGAACCGTCAACTGAAAGACAAAAGCAATTCGGGGAAGGAGGCGTATCACAGGACAGCCCAACCAGAGTCGTCTGTTTTCTTCTGTTCCAGTAGTAAAGGTCTTCGAAGTCTCCTCCAAAAACTTTGTCGGTCAAGGTCAAAGCTTTTGCATCGCAAGGCCGCACGCCAAAAATTACAGATGCCTTTTCCTCTGGGAGAACTTCTTTCACCTCAGGGGATCCTTCGTTGGAATCTGTAAACTCCATGTAAACTTCTCTTTGGGGAAAAATCATTTTTTTGGGAGACAGGATAGTGTTCAGATAATCCAGGTTGATCTGTTCTGGATCCTCGATGATTTCATAGCTCCAGATCCCGTCTTT
>DAOVAM010000234.1 GCA_030671065.1 Candidatus Aminicenantota bacterium | reverse complement strand
TGCACAGGATGGCGTTAAAGAGTGGATCCTGGATGAGGAATTCACATGATTCCCTGATGCAGGCCTCATCATAATCACAACGCCGGAATAGGTCGACCAGATAGACATACCGATCATAATCTTCATCCGAAGGCCGCATATTGGGGTCCACTCCGTGCTCCAGGTCTTTCCGAGTGTAATTAGGGAGTGTAGCCTTATCAATCTTGATACGTCTTAAGGGAATATCCCAGGTCGGAGAGTTGTCGATACCGGATTCCCAGGGATGGCGGATGTAGACGAGTCCTTCTTTTTCAGGATCGCGTTCCCTGTAAAAATAGGAATGAAGGGCAATGAGTTTGGGGTATATTCTCTTAAGGAAGGAGAGAACCTGGCGAGGTTGCCGGGCATTCTGGTAAACCTCTTCTACAGCAATCGCATGCACAGGGGGCATGGTTATCCCTGAAGTGAGCTTATTTTTAGGAGCATGGGGTGAACGGTCTGTCTCCCAAAAATCCGGCTCGGGAAAATAATGTCCCAGTTCTTCAGGATTGAACACTATTTGAGGAAGCATCCCGTTGGACCACTGCGCTTTAAAAAGTGTTTCAATCTCGAGAATAGCCTGCGCTGTATCGTAATGTGATTTTCCAAGTGCAATGAATCCTGAATCCCAGTTCCACTGATGCGGGTAAAGCGACGGAGCAGGCTTTGTGGACTTCCCGGTCCAGTTGTTCTTAAGAATCTGCTTGGCTTTTTCTATGTAATCCGCAAAGATTCGAGACATTTTTCAACTTTAATCAATCTGAATGTCTCCATATATTATTTTTTACTGTTCTTTCTGTCAATGATGCCCAGTATTCCGGGCAACACGATGACAGTGGTCAGGAAACAGGCTCCTACACCTAAAAAGAGCGCCCCACCTAACAGGCCAAATCCAGGCATAACAGAGAAGATCAAGGATCCGAAAGCGAACATCGTCGTCAGCGAGGTGAGAAGGATGGCTTTTCCTGTACTGGAATAGACTGTTCGAATCCTGCCGTCTCCTTCAATCCTCCAACGATGCATGATGTGTACGCCGTCATCGATGCCGATACCGATGATCAAAGGAACACCCATGACTGTCATCATAGAAAGCAGAATACCGGTCAGGTTCATCAGGCCGAGCATCCAAAATACTCCTAATGCCAGAGGGACCATTGCTATCAATGCGTACCATGGTTTTCGAAAATCGATCCAGAGCAGAATAAACACAACAGCCAATGTCAGCAAAGCGGCATTGCGTCCATCACGACCGAAAATCTTGAGAAGAGCTACCATTAAAGGGCCCATCCCGGTGACTTTTTCACTGACTCTTTCCACATCGTCCACAAACCTATTCATAAATTCCCCATCATAGATGCTTCCTGCCGGATAGACAGTGATCAGGAACATATCTCTGGTTATGTTGCTGTAACGGTCCAAGATAGTAACGGGAAGTTCCTCAAGCTGGATCGATCCGGTCGAACTCATCCTGATGACAGAATCCTTGAAGTAAGGTGCAAAACTCTGATGGAATCCGGATATCTCTTCAGAAGCCGCAGAAATATTCGTGTTCAGGATTTGCAGCAGTTTCCGAATGAGGTTACTAGAACTTAGATCATCAGGATCCCCCACGATCTCCATGCACTTGTTGTCCACTTTGTCTTGCCCCCCGAGAAAAGCCATATCCTGCATCTCCATAATGTTCATCTCCAACCGCTCAAGCTCTTCGATGAAAACGGCCATCTCATTGGGGAGAATAGCGGTTTTTATCGGAGTAGACTGTATGCTTTCTATGACTTCATTGATATGAGGAACTCTCTTCTGTTGCTGCTCCTCAGAGGGGACAAAGACTGAAATGTCATCCGTGACAGCCACTGAACCCAGATCACGGTATTTTTTAGACAACTCGTAGGACTCATCGACACTATCGGTCAACACCAGAGCATAATCCATGCTCAAATCGAACTTCTCCATGATTTCATCCAAGAGAAGAATAGAAGGAACTTGTGGCTCCATGTTCCGGTAATCATAATCCCAGCGGATGCTCACTGCCTGCCAGATCAGGAATGCACTCAGTGCAACTGAGATTAGGATTGTGAAGGCATACTTCCTGCTGAGCCATTCACCAGCACGACCCAAAAACCGGAAGGATATATCACGATGAACGACTGGTTTGACAACCTTTTTCTTCTTCCGCCGCCATTCCCTGAAGCGTTCTCTGAAGACGAGCATAAACGGCAGACAGAGCAGAGTTGCCAAAAAAATCGCTATCAATCCAGTACCCATGACAAGACCCATTTCTTTCATACCACGTGAAGAACTGATGACCAAAGCGTAAAAAGCGCAGGCTGTAGTGAATGCACCCGTGACAATCCCTTTTCCGCTTTTCAAGAATGTCTTCTCCATAGCTGTGGCGATGGAATCTCCGGCTTCCCGACGTTCTGTAAAAACAGAAAAAATATGGATAGAAAAATCGACACCCAGGCCGAGAATGATCACCGCCATCGTGGATGTCAGCAAATTGAGCTGACCGACCACGATTGCAGCGCTTCCAAGGGCCCAGATCACACCCACTAACAGGTTGATCAAGGCAAAAAACGGAGCCACCCACATCCTGAATGAAAACATCAGGAGGAGCAGAATCGCAACTAGGGCGATCAAAGTAGTGAATCCAAGGCTTTTTTCCGTATAAATCTGTTCATCGTGTTCTTTGGGAATAGTTCCGCACAGTCCCGCTTCGACATCCGGATATTCCTGTAACAGATCGTCCACTGCAGCCTGGGTCAGCTCGGTGCTGGACATAATATAATTCCTTTCCATTATGGTGAAATTGGGGACGGCAGTCAGGATTAAAGCCGTTTTATCATAAGAAAGCAGATACGGCTCACCGAAGAGAAGCTTATCCACGGTAATCTGGATTTCCTCTTCCGAGATTTCCTCGCCGCTTGCGGCTCGCTCCAGGGTAAGAATCAGATTCTGGATGCCTTCCAGAAACGCCCAGGCTCCATCTTCCTTCTCTCGTGTAGAAATGGACTCTTCCTGGCCGACATATTCCTTCTCCATTGAATCATTGTAATTGTTCAACAAACCGATCAAGTTGGGATCCATAAAAACATCTTTCAAGTTTTTCAAGTCGTCTTCTTTTACCAGCATCAGCATATGTTCCCTGAGAAAATCCACATTCACTTTATAATCCACGCGTTGAAACATTTTGAAATTCATCTGGGACTGGAGCTCTTGGATCTCGGCCCGAAGCTCCTCGATTTTCGATTCCTTGCCTCCTATTGCCTCTAATTTTTCAATCTTTACCTGAAGCTTATCGATTTCTTCCTGGAGTTTTTCATCCCTGCTGGAATCTCTCAATTCCAAAATCCCAGGGGCCAGCTGATTCGCAAACTCTTTAATGCGCTGTTCCTCACCTTGAACAAGAACAATAAGGTTTGTGGCCGTGGCAAATTCATCTATGATCCTGTTGAATTGAACGACTTTGGGATCACGCTCAGGAAGCAGGTCTGAAGTTCGCGTGGTGAGAGTTAACTGGCTGGCAAATCCCCCAAAAATTATGGTAAAAATGAGCACGATCAACATCATTC
>DAOVAM010000261.1 GCA_030671065.1 Candidatus Aminicenantota bacterium | reverse complement strand
GGCTTTCGCAGGCAGGAGTTTTTACAACAGCCGGCACCTGAAAGAACCTGTTGTCATTGGCCCGGGAGTCACGCAAGTTAAAAAACTCAGTGATTACTTTTCCGGCATTAAAGGAACCATCAATGATTCGAATGTCTATGTCCTTGAGGGCGCCCAGCCAGGAGGAACCATCCTCATCCTTGGGGGGAGCCATCCTGAAGAGCCTGCCAGCCGTTTGACAACCTGGATCCTTACAGAGAATGCTGTGGTGGCACGGGGAAGGATTTTTGTGATCAGCTCTGCCAACCGAAGCGCCACAACAGTGACGCGACTGGGCGGAGCGTATCCACCGGATTTCACGATTCCCACTCCCTGGGGAGGACAGACGTTCCGGATGGGGGATCGATGGTCAAATCCTCTCGACCAGTGGCCGGATCCTGAAGTCTACATCCACTACCCCAGCCGCCAGGAACTGGCCTATATGGATATCCGAAACCTGAACAGGACATGGCCAGGCAGGGCAAACGGCACTCTCACCGAAAAAACATGCTTTGCCATGATCCAGCTCATTAAAAAAGAACTCGTGGATATCGTCATTGACCTCCATGAGGCAGAACTGCAGTACCCTGTTATAAGCACAATCGTTGCCCATCAGAAAGGAGAGGACCTGGCCGCGCTGGCATCCATGATCATACCAAGCGAGGAAGAATTTAACATCGGCATGGAGTATTCTCCTCAGACCCTCCACGGCCTGTCTCACAGAGAAATCGGCGATCATACGCCATCGATATCACTTCTTCTCGAAGCTCCAGAGCCTTTTCTGGATGCGACGCGGGGGCGAACAGACAGAGCTCTTCTTCTTGAAGGAAAAGATGACTTTGTGCTCAAAGCAGGAAAACATGGCCTGCTCTTCGAGAAGATGGATGAGAAGGGATGGCCAATAGATGTCCGGGTCGGACGGCACTGCTCAACCTTGATTCATATCCTGGAGCTCTGGTCTGACGAGAGCCCTGACAAAGCGGTGGTTGCAAAAGAAATCCCTCGCTATGCTGAAATCATAAAAAAAGGGATTGGCTCTTTTCTCCGTGATCCGGCTAAAGCCGACCCAGGAAAGATCCATTATGAATGAAGTTCGAATATGGCTAGAATTTCAAAACAGATTTTCAGGACAGATTTAAAGAAAGATAAAAAAATCTAGAAGAAAAACGTTATTCCTATTCCGACTAGAAGAGAGTTCAATTTGATGTCATCTATCTGACCAGACTCCGGTCCTGTGACTGGATCAATATAACTCCAGGAACCGCTGGTGCTCACAAAACAATATTTCACATCTAATTTTAAAGCCAGATTCTTTTTAAAAAAATACTCGACGCCTCCTCCTACGTGAAATCCTAAAGTGCTCTCCGCCTCCTCTTCTCTGCTCATACTCGTATCTTCCACAGAGAAGCTATTGAAATAATAACCTATTCCTCCGGAAACATAAAAGAAAGTCTTTTCATATAAAAAAAAGCGTTTTTGAATACTCATTTGAACCGGGATAACCGATAGATCTCCTTCGCTCAGTCCTAGAGAACTCCCCTCAACCTTAGCTTTGAAGTAAGAGACGCTCAGCTCAAGAGAGAACTCCTCTGTCACACGATACGAAAAATGCCCCTTAAAATGAGATGCAGAGGTATAATTTTCATCATAAAAAATAGAAGTTTCATAGAGCAGCCCAACTCCAAACTTTACAGGCCTCTCCTCAAGTCTTCTTTTCGGAACTTTGGTTTCTGGCTGAACTTTTTCTTCGCCAACGACTTGAACAACACTCTCATGGATGTACCCGGGAAGGGCGTATCCTTCAAGCCTAAGGGACAGGCGAACAAGATACCATTCTCCTTCCTTCCCATCGGCCTGAAGAATTTGTCCTCTCTTGACTACCGCTATTATTTCTCCCTCTATATTGGGCTGTTCTCTAACATTTGCTCTTCTGACTCTGACTCTGATCTTCAAATCCTCAGTCTGGCTGAAACTGACAGCAGATAAGAATAAAACCAGGGCCACGAACACACATATTTCTTTTCGAAGAAAAAACTTTTTCATCCACATCTCTCTCTCCGGCATCCATTTGTGAGGTTCCAGGATGCACGTAAAATCCTTCCACATCCGTGAAATATCTTACAAGAACATGATTTTATAGCACAAAACCAAAGAGAAGGCTAGTCTCTTTGAGTCAAGAAAAAAATCAAAGAAAAAAGGGGCCAGGCCCCTTTTTTTATTCTTTCAGTCTACTGCGGAAAACCAGGAGGAATATCACCAAAACAAAGTAAACAGCCGAGAGAAAAAGAAACAGAGGTTGTTTTTCCCTGGGGCGCTGGAATATTTTTTCCTTTCCAGGTACAGGAAGAGGCACAGGATCCCATGAAAGTCCATATTTCTCAGTCAGACCTCTGATAAACAGAAGATGGATCACAGGGATGTTGCGGGAGGCCATTTCGAAGATGATTCCCCGGTTCTCGAGAGAAGGAAGCTGACTGATTTTAACAAGACCTGGCTTAAGATTTAATACCTCTGTATCTGTTCCCATGTTTGCCCAGCTTCCACCGATGTTGATGAACGCTTTGATCGGATTCTCTCCTGCGTTCTCTTCATACAGCCGCATTCTGGCCTCCACATTCGCTCTGAGGCCAGGCTCTTGAATAAACGGAATCCCACCTGTGTTTATTTCCTTCGTAAGGAATGAATTCCCTTCAGGACTCATGTCTTCTCCTGTATCCTTCTCCCCTCCCAGCGAAAGGCCAATCGGCCGGGAATCAAACACTCCTGATTCGAGCAGACAATTCAACATATCCAGCCAGTGGAAATCTGAATTATTAGCCCCCCACTGAGATGCGCCCAGTGAATTGATCATAAGAAGATCTAGGTCCAAAGCCTTTGCAGCTGACATCACAGCCACGATCAAAGCCGGGAAGGAACTCGAAGCTCCCACTGCTACAGAATCTCCTTTCTCGACACTCGCTTCTTTGAGTAAAAAAACCACCAC
>DAOVAM010000077.1 GCA_030671065.1 Candidatus Aminicenantota bacterium | reverse complement strand
TGAGCTTTCTCAATACATACTCGCCGTCCGACTTCGTCGGATTCCCTTAAAGAGCGCTTAGAGAAGGCTAAATCCTCCAATGTCGCTCGTTCTATTCCAGATGTTTTCTGTAAAGTAACTCATGTGGAATGATTATGGTTTTTGGGCGAGATGAGGACTTTTTGCCAGGTAAAACACAGAAACGAAGATCCCGAGTATCCCCAGGAAAATAAAAGGCGAGTTTATACCGAACCTATCCGAGAGAAACCCGGCTATGAGGACGACGAGAGCTCCTGAAAGCATCTGGACGTTCGCGGAAAGACTGAATGCTTGAGCCTGGTTCTTCGAGGGCACTTCATTTCCGACAAAAGACTGGAAGCCAGGATAAACCAGGAAAAGGAAAGTCCCGAAAAAGAATAAGCTCACCAATGCCAGTTCCATTACAGGCGCAAATCCCAATGCAAACAGGAAGATTGTTGCGCCGCTGAAAGCGTAGAGAGATATCTTCAAACGGCCAAATCTCTGGCTTATGAACCCGAAGAAGTAGGTCATGACTGTTCCTATCCCTATCCAAGCGGCAAGGTAAAGGCCTGTTTGACCGAGTGGAACCTCGAATTTGTGGTTGAACAGAGAAGGGGCGAAAAATACTGTGGTCCCCCAGCATGCGCCTCCGAAAGCAAAACCTGGAATGTAGATTTTGATGCTTTTCAACGTCTCCATCCAGGAGGAAAAATCTGGTCTAAATGCATCCTCACTTTGAGTAGATATCTTTCTCACTGTAAAAAAACTCATGGAGCCCAGAATGAAACCAGCAACGGCCCATGTGTAGAGGGGGATCTGCCAACCCAAACTCTGGGCCAGGAAGCCGGAAGAAACGAAGGCGACGAGCACACCGAGGTTCCCTGAGCCGCTCTGGATTCCCATCGCAAAGTCCATTCTTTTGCGTGAATGGGTCTTTGAGACCCAGGCAAGCCCGACTGAGTGGTAAAAGCTGTTGAATATTCTCATTGTCAAATAGATGATGAGAAAAGTTGTGAACGTTCCTGAAAACGTCATTAAAGTCAGAGAAAGGCAAACTCCCACATAGCTCAGGAGGAGCATATATTTGTATTCGTATTTGTGGGAGGCATTGGCGATAATGATCTGAAAAAGAAAGGTGATCAAAAGGCCCAGGTTGGAAAGTATGCCGATGTGAATATATTTTTTTATGATGAATTGTTGACTGTAGAGGAGTGGAAAAATCATGGGGACTGTAACAGTGGCCGCATCATTGAGAGCGTGGAAGAGGGAAGCGGAGAGAAGAACTTTTTTTTTCATGCCGTGTAGGAGAGAAGGATTTATACTAAACATCTCCTTATCTGTCAATTATAAACAATAGGGTAAAGGGGGCATCCCCGTAGACATGGACGAGAATAAAATGTGTTGCTTCTGTTGAATAAATTCTGTACTGTTTGTGAAAAAAACCATACAAAAGGAGGCATAATGAAAGATAAATACTCAAGAAGGGATTTTCTCAAGACAGGGGTTGGTTTAAGTGCAGCAGCAATGCTGACCGGAGGGAAGAGTCTTCTGAAAGCAGAAGGAAATGAAGGAAAAATGCGCGTTGTGTCGAGTGGGAACGGCCTGCGTGCCACTGAAAAAGCTATGGAACTTCTCAGACAGAAAAAGGATCCGTTGGATGCGGTGATCGCTGGAGTGAACATCGTTGAAGAGGATCCCAATGATAGGTCAGTCGGCTACGGAGGGCTTCCTAACGAAGAAGGAGTTGTGGAGCTTGATTCTTCGGTCATGCACGGTCCGACTCATAACGGGGGTGCGGTTGCCAGCTTGAGGAACATAAAAAATCCGTCCAAAGTCGCTAAGCTTGTCATGGAACGAACAGACCACGTGCTTCTTGTCGGAAAGGGAGCTCTGAAATTTGCCAAATCCCATGGCTTTAAAGAGGAAGACCTTCTTACGGAGAGATCACGAGAAACCTGGCTCCGGCGCAAGGAAGGATTGTCGGAGCGGGATTTCTGGTTTCCTCCCCAACCAGAGGTTGAAGGTGGATTTGCATCCTTCTTTGAATACCACGGGACGATCAACTGCTGCGCTATTGATTCTATGGGGAATCTTGCCGGAGTGACAACGACAAGTGGATTTTTCTTTAAGATTCCTGGGAGAGTGGGGGATTCGCCCATTATCGGTGCAGGCCTGTATGTGGATAATGATATCGGGGCGGCAGGATCGACCGGTCGAGGAGAAGCCAACATCTTGAACTGTGGAAGCTTCCAGGTCGTGAATTTTATGGGAATGGGGAATTCACCAGAAGAAGCTTGTCTCAAAGCCTTGGAACAGATTGCCAACACGTCCAAGCGTCTTCCACACCTTTTAAACGATGACGGACGCCCGCAATTCGGATTGAATTTTTATGCGATCAACAAGAAGGGAGAATACGGAGGAGCCACGATGTGGAGCGGCTCGAGGTATGCGGTCCACGATGGAAAAGAGAATACGCGAAAACCCTGCGCGTACCTTTTTGAAAGAAAAAGACGTTAGCTTAGTATTCTTCTATGATGTGAACAGAGTACCCTTTTTTATTGAGTCTGTCTGCGATCTTTTGGGCGGCCTTCATGCTTCGTGTCCGGATCCTGACTCTGTAATAAATTTGTGAGGGCGTTTTGTGCTCTGCGATGTAGACAGTATCGTAATTTCTCTGGAGCTTTGATTTAAGAGTCCTAGCGTTCTGCTTTATTGTGTATGAACCGACCTGGACAGCATATCTTTGTGAGGATTTTTTGGGGGAGAATTTCTTCAGGACTTTGATCACCACCGGGGAAATGCCTGTTTCGCTCATGCCAAGCTTTTGTGCGGCTGCAAACGAAAGATCGATGATCCGACCTTTGACAAAAGGACCTCGATCATTGATGCGGACAACGACTGATTTTCCATTCGTTAAATTTGTCACCTTGACAAACGTTCCGAAAGGAAGAGTTTTGTGGGCTGCAGTCATGGAATGCATGTCGTAGATCTCTTTGTTGGAGGTCTGCTTTCCGTGAAAATCCTCTCCATACCAGGAAGCCATTCCTCTTTGCATGTTCCCGGTTGGGAAATACTTCATTCCTGTACAGGAGGAGAACAGGAGGAATGAAGCAAGAAGGAATAGGATTTTTTTCTGTCGGGGATGGATTCGGCGCATTCCGAATTTTACCTTTATGTGAAGAAGATTTTCCCTCTGGCTAAATGTTTTAACAGAATATTGTTTTTTATTCAATCGTTTAAAGAATGACTTATAATTTTATTTGCCTTTTGGAAAAGTCAATCCCAACATATGATTCAGTCATGCCTTGTTTGAGACATCTGGATAAATAGTATTTTTTTAAATACAATACATTATCCAACTTCTTCTTCATCAAGCGTGAAAAAAAGGGAGAATGGTCAGAATCCTGGAGAGAAAAAGGATGCAGAACAGTGGTGCAATTTGAAGGATTCAGGTCAGGAATGACACATACCTTGGTGAGAGCAATATGAGGAAAATCCTTTTATTTATGCCTGCGATTCTCTATTACGCACTTATATTTTTTTTATCGTCCATAAGTTTTAAAAGCCAGGCAAGTATTCCATTCCTCGATAAAGGAATGCATCTTGTGGAATTCGGCGTTCTGGGATTCTTTCTTTCGCTGGGTTATTTCTTAAGCCTCAAGTCTTCACTCCGAATCAAATCTTCCTTCACACTGGCCAGCGGCATTCTGCTCGGGTGTCTGGATGAGATCCACCAGTATTTTGTTCCCAATCGTTCGTTTGAGGTTATGGATATGGTGGCCGATTCAATCGGAATTTTTATTGGTCTTGCAGCCTTTTATTATGTTTCCCGGACAAATCGAGTGAAGGCCTTGACACAACGTCTCCTTAAAACAGGGGAGTAGAGCTTTTCCGTCTGGAGGATTGTTCTCCTCGATCGCTGATTTTGGTTTTAAAAACGAATGTTTATTGTGCAGAATTTATCCTGTCACTCACTCTTCCAGAGACCGTGCAGGTTGCAGTATTCCCGGGCTGTGATAGTCTGAGCTTCGATCTTGAACAATGCTTCAGGCTCGTCTCCGGGATTTAGAAATTTTCGACAGGCGCGTCCATCAGCGATCAACTCTATCCACTCGATGTAGTGTTCTTCCACCATGGGGTGAGGAATGCTTCCCACTTTAACTTTGATGCCGTCTTCAGTTTTTTCAATCACAGGAACATGCTTTTCCAGGGCGGCATCAACCATGTTTTCTTCCATCAATTTCATGGGCTGGTTGCAGCAAACAAGCTCACCTCCTCCTTCATGAATGATTTCTACAATAATCCCACAGACTTCACATTTGTAGATTTCTAGTCTTTTTGTCATTTTTTCACCTCATTAATAAATTATTTCTATTCCTTATGCTTTGTAAGGGTTTCCTCATCAAATTTTTTAACGATTTAAGACAATCAGCTTAAAATTCGGGAAAATGGCTGCTATCAATCTTAATTTTCCCTTTCGAATTCATTCTTATCCGCGCCGCAGACTGGGCAGGCCCAATCATCGGGCAGCTTCTCAAAAGGAATACCTGGGCGTATTCCGTAAATCGGATCGCCCGCTTCCGGAGAATACACATACCCGCAGATCATACATCTATAATTGCTCATTTTCTTAATCCGTTCTTTTCTTAGATCACCAGTTCTCAGCCAGCAGTTCGAAGTATGCTTTCGAGTGAGCACAGGCCGGACATTCTTCCGGGGATTCGTTCCCTTCGTGAATGTATCCGCAGTTTCTGCACTCCCACTTCACGACGTCGTCCCGCTTGAAAACTCTGTTGTTGTTCAGGTTGTCAAGAAGGGCTAAATATCTTTTCTCATGCTGTTTCTCGGCAATTGCGATAGCTCTCATTACTGCTGCTACCTCAGGCAATCCTTCCTCATCTGCAATTTTTGCGAATTCAGGATACATGGTGGTGTATTCGTAGTTTTCTCCTCCGGCTGAGGCCTTGAGATTGTCCATGGTGCTTCCAATGATTCCCGCAGGAAAAGCGGCCTGAACCTCAACCTCACCGCCTTCCAGGAATTTGAAGAGTCTCTCCGCATGTTCTTTTTCGTTTGCAGCGGTTTCCAGAAAAATTCCATGGATCTGGTCGTACCCCTCCTTCTTTGCCTTTGAGGCAAAAAAAGTGTAACGATTTCGTGCCTGTGATTCCCCGGCAAACGCGGTTAAAATGTTTTTTTCTGTTTGAGTTCCTTTCAAATTTTTCATGATTTATCTCCTTTGGTTATATGTATGTATTATTTATTCTGATTCCCCTTTTCAATCCAGGTTGTATCGAGATTTTTTACTTGTTTTTTAAGAAGAACGGGATAGATAATTTCACCATTAACAGCTTAGATGCAGCTTCTGCACGTGCCTTTAAAGTATCCATGGATTTCCTCGATCTTATGTCCATCTACGAGTTCCCCCTTTTTCCCAGAAAGAGAACAGGGAACATCTACATCTATGATATCTCCACATTTCTTACAGAGGAAATGGTGGTGAGATTCTGTATTGATGTCGTACCGGACTTCGGTTCCGGTAATTGTCACCCCGCAGACTAATCCTTTCTCAATGAATGTACCCAGCGTGTTGTAGACAGTCGTCAATGATATCGTAGGAATTTCTTTTGCGAGTTCTTCATAGATCATCTCAACTGTTGGGTGATTCCTGAGATTTTTACTCATGTAATCCAGGACCTTAAGCCTCTGGTATGTTGGCTTGATGCCCTTTTCTTTGAGAGTAATATTTATCTTTTCCATTTTTGTAACTCTTGCAATATTGTAATTATTACAATATATGTGGGTATTGTCAAGAATATTTGAAAAAAAAGTGTAGCGGAGAATAGGGTTGGTTTGTTTTCCTTTGTTCCTAAAGAAATAAGCTGAGTTTTTCTTTTAAAAAGTTAAAGGCGTCTTCTGGATCAGAGCTGTAAGAGAAAAGTTTCAGATCCTCTGGAGATATGCTCCCATGTTCGACAAGTGAATCAAAGTTCACGATTTTCCTCCAGTATTCCTCTCCGTAGAGCAGGATAACAAAGTGTTTTTTTTGGATTTTTTTTGTCTGAACCAGGGTTAGGGTTTCAAATATCTCGTCGAGAGTGCCGTAGCCTCCAGGGAAAGCAACAACAGCTTTTGCCATGTACAGCAGCCAGAACTTCCGCATGAAGAAATAGTGAAACATAAATCCCAATTCAGGAGAAACGTAAGGATTGAGCTCTTGTTCCATAATCGGGATAGATATATTCATGCCGATGGATTTGCCGTCTGCCCTCTCTGCGCCCCTGTTTGCCGCTTCCATCATGCCAGGACCTCCTCCAGTGCAGATAACAAAATTTTTCCCTTTCTGTTTCAGCTTTATCGCCCATTTCGCCAACTTATAAGATAATTCTTCAGCTTCCCAGTAGTACTTTGTTAAAGGAGAGCCTTTCTTCTTAGAGTCGGCCTGTGCAGAGCCGAGAAAAAGTATGGTGTTATTGACTTTTAATTTGTTCAACCTGCTCAAGGGTTCCAAATACTCACTTAGAATCCGCAAAGTGCGGGCATCACGCGACTTTAAAAAATCTAGGTTCTTATATGCCTTCAAGGTGGATTCATTTTTTTTCATGATGACCTCTTTCAAAAAACAGAAGGGAATTCTATATGAATTATTCGCTGAAAACAAGTCAGCGGAAATAAAGAAATTTAGGACATGCAGAAAAAAAAGGGGACAGGCCCCTTTTTTTGTTGCCTGCTGTTTTGTTTTGATATATTCTTAGATAACAATAAAAAAAGGATTGCAACAGCAGGATGACACGAGGCATCGAAAGTCTATCTTCAATGGAATACCCTGGCCGGGTCATCATCATCGGACAGGACCCAACAGGGAAAAACATGGTCGTCATCTACGCCATCACAGGCAGATCCCCTTCAAGTCAAGCCAGGAAATTGACATTCCAAGGCGATGCCATCTGGGCACAACCTACTGATGAGAAAACATTAAAAATGGGAAACATAGATTTGCTCATCTACCCTTCTATCCTTTTCTCGACTCAAGGCATTGCAATCAGCAATGGAAAGCAGACATCAGATATTGGATCCAATCTAGGTCTAAGCCAGAATCCCGTGGAAGTCCTATTGCGTTCTCTTCCCGGATGGGATTATGAACCAGATTCGCCCATCTTCACTCCAAGAATAAGCGGATGTGCTCTCCTCGGGAAAAAAGCGGCTCTCAACATAATCCGGAGAGGTCCGGATGGTTCTTCAAAGCGAAGATATTATGATATTCCACCAAAAGCCGGCCTGGGGAAGATGATTTCTACGTATGCCGGAGAGAACAGAGATCCCCTGCCTCCCTTCACAGAAGAACCGGTTGAAGTTGAAATTCAAGCACAACGGGCAGATGAGATGGCAAAAATAATTTATGATGCCTTAGGGCCTAT
Organism: Candidatus Aminicenantota bacterium; assembly: GCA_030671065.1. Lineage (GTDB taxonomy): Bacteria > Acidobacteriota > Aminicenantia > Aminicenantales > Aminicenantaceae > SOIA01. The sequence goes on along the minus strand of DAOVAM010000077.1, from coordinate 827 downwards.
GAAAGGCAAAGAAGATTTCAGGATATCCGTCGCGTGTGTCTATTTCGCAGATGACAACACAGACCTGAACGAAATATTCACCATAAACAGGAATAAAGGATAAGGAGTTAACATGGAAAAAACAGGCAAGGAAGATCGTCTGCAGTACCGGACCAATGTTGAGGAGGAGTTTCCAGAAGTCATTCAACTGGGAGACACGCGGTTCACGAAAAAGCAGTCCATGAGATATGGTGAAAATCCAGGCTACCCGGCGGCTTTCTACTCGGAGGGAGGTGCATCCGGCCCTAACATGGCCACTTTGGATGTCCTCCAGGAGGGAATAAAGGGATTAGGGTACATGAACGTGGGAGATATGGACTTGGGCCAGAGGCTGGTCAGGAAGTTAACGAGAATTTATGAAGACAGACTGATCTGTACTCTAGTGAAGCATGAGATTCCGAGTGGAGTGGCCATGGGAGATACACCTGAGGAAACCTTTGAAAAAGCCTGGAAAAGCGATCCACTCTCAAATTTTGGCAGTGTTGACGTCTTTAATCACGAGATCACCGAACAACTGGCCCAACTTATTGTTGAAAAAGGCAGGAATATTGAAGTTGTTTATGCTCCGGGTTTCAGCTCTGAGGCTCTGGAGATTTTTGCAATAAGAAAATCCTTGAGAGTCGTGAGAATGGGTGCACCTCTGGATGCAGAGGCCGTAGATAATGGATTGGAATTTAAAAGAGTGGCTGGCGGAATTCTGGTTCAAAAGAGGTTTGATTCGAGGATCACATCGCCGGATTCCATAGATATTGTCTCGGAAAGACAGCCCACTCCAAATGAGATTAACG
>DAOVAM010000263.1 GCA_030671065.1 Candidatus Aminicenantota bacterium | reverse complement strand
TAATCAGCGCCATGACTTCCTTTAGGGAAAAGTCAGGAGAGAGTGGGGCATGCGATTCCCTGTGGACTTCTTCAGCCAGTGCTTTCTCCTCCTCATTTCCCCAGAGAATGAGTGGAAATACGTTTTCTTGCTTTAATGTCTGGATCACCTCGACCCAATTTTCTGGAAACCACCTCTTTGTTTTCCAGGCAGCGCCCATATTTAACACTGCCAATTTTTTCTTTCCATCATAGCCGAGATTTTGAAGTTTTTCTTTAACTGATTGTACATACTCGTCAGGAAGAACAAGGGGAAACTCATACTGTGTTTGCATTATTCCCAACAGAGTCAGAAGTCTCAAGTTTTTATCGATAACATGTATGGTCTCAGAGACCTCATCCAGCCTATCTGTGTAAAAAAGAGATGCCTGGGATTCTCTCAGGTTTTTCCGGTGAAATCCGATTCTTTTCTTCGCTCTGGAAAGATACGCAATGAATCCGGATTTCATCAGTCCCTGGAAATCAACGGCAACCTGGTCCCTATTCTTTATGTCTTTCTTGAGTGCTGAAATTTCTTTCCAGAATTTTCTAGTGTTGATCCGCCATCCCTCAGTGTGAGCCACGATGATGTTATCTATTCCCGGGACGAAATCCAGGATTTCTTTTCCTTTCTCTTCCACAACCCATGATATTATTGCGTTTGGATATTTTTTTCTCAGAGCAGAGAAAGCAGGGAGGGTGTGGATGATGTCTCCAAGGGAGCTGAGACGGATGATCAAGAAGTTGTCCATGGCTAGATTTGCAAAGTTTATTCTTCTTTTTTTATTTTTGCTGCAATTTCTTTTATGAGCTGAGAAGTCGATTTGACTTTTGGACCTCCAGTAATGGCAATAGTACCTCCATACTGTTTGACAGTCTCTTTTTCAGGAACTGTGTTTTCTGTGTAATCCGATCCTTTGGCATGAATATCTGGCTCGAGTGCAAGAAGGATTTTCTCCACATCGAGCTCGTCGAAGAAAATCACGTAATCGACACAGTCAAAAGAGGAGATGATATTTGCTCGTTCTTTCTCCTGGAGAATGGGCCTTCCTTTTCCTTTAAGCTCGCGCACTGAGGAATCGCTGTTCAGAGCTACCACCAGCACGTCTCCTTTATCCTTTGACTCTTTGAGATACCTCGTGTGACCGATATGAATCAGATCAAAACATCCGTTAGCCAGTACGATTTTTTCCCCTTTTTGTTTATGTTCCCTGATAATTTTTGTGAGCTGTTCGAGTGAGTGTAACTTTTTCAATTTAGGAAACGATGGCGAGTTTGAGTTCTTTGGGGCTGAGTGTGGCTGTGCCTTTTTTCATGACCACAACGCTGCCAGCATAGTTTGCGAGCCTGGAGGCCTCTTTAAAAGTTGCACCGCATGTCAGAGCAAGAGTAAAAACACTGATGACTGTGTCCCCAGCACCCGTGACGTCAACGATGTCGGTTGTGCCGTGAATAGGAATAGAGGAAGAGGGCTTTCCTTTTTCAAACAGAACCATCCCTTTGGAGCCTCTGGTGATGAGGATGGCCTCGGCCTTTGCCTTATTCAGGAGTTCTCTTCCGGCCCTTCTGAGCAGCTTATTGTCATCGTCAATCTGGATATGTAGGGCACCCTCAACTTCAGGCTCGTTGGGAGTGGAGACAGTGACACCTTTAAAATTCAAGAGCCGGAACCGGGAATCCAGGGTCACCGGGATGTTCCTTTTTTTATACAACGGAAGAACTCGCTTGAAAATATCTTCTTTGATAGTGCCATAATTGTAATCGGATATGAGAAGCGCATGGATCGTGTTGAGTGAGCTTGAGAGGGATTTATGAAGCTTTTGTTTTATTTCTCCACTCTCCGGGATTTTTTCCTCGCGGTCAATCCTTAGAATCTGCTGTTTTCTTGTGGATTCTTCCCCTGCCAGGATTCTGGTTTTTATCGGCGTCTGCAATTTTTTATCCGTGATCATACATTCTGTGGATATGTTCTTCTGTTTCAAAATGGCGAGAATTTTCTTCCTATTTTCGTCTGCACCGACCACTCCGATCGGAAGAGGTTCTGCTCCTAACGCTTTGAGATTCAGGATGGAATTTCCTGCTCCTCCAAGAGAATACTCGCTTTTTCTGTAGGTGAGAATCAGGACTGGAGCCTCCCTGGATATGCGGCGGGTGGTCCCAAATATGTATTCGTCCAGGATGATATCTCCCCATACAGCGACTTTTTTCCCGCCGAAAGTGTCGACTAGATGGAGTAGATTTTTTTTCTGTTTATTCATTGAACCGCAGGTAAAGATTTTTATCAGAAAAGAGCTAACAGGTCAAATGTCAAAGAGTTACGCCAAGAAAACAGAGAGCCTTAAAATCAGTAGAAAGGAAAAAACGGTGATAAATCTAAGGTCAGGTTATCGATTTTTTTTTAGATAATCTCGAGCATCTCTTTTGCTCTTTTTTGCGCAGGTTCAACCAGGCATCCGTATGAAGAGCTGAGGGTGCCAAGGGTATTTCGAAGATAAAGCTTGAATCCCTTCCAGCCGCTGAGACGGAGCTGTTTGACCTTATCCTCAATTTATGTAATTAATTACTGTTACAAAAAACCAGTAAAATGACTGATGATTTACGAAACTACACGATTGGCTATTCAGAATATTCTTTGAGGAGGACCGAATGATGAGAAAGAAGGGTATTTTTCGATATTCAGTAATCGGATTCATCGTCTTACTCATGTTTATCAATAGAGAAGTGAATGGTCAGTCTGTGGACGTGAAACAGCTCGTTCCCAAGCTGGAATTTGAGGTCCAACGGATTATGAAGGAGGGCCAGATTCCTTCTGCTGCAGTCGCTCTTGTTCATGAAGATAAAATCATCTGGACCGGTGCTTTCGGTTATTCCAATCTCTGGGCTCGCACAACAGCCATGCCGGAAACAGTCTATCTCATCGGTTCCACATTCAAGACTATGTC
>DAOVAM010000003.1 GCA_030671065.1 Candidatus Aminicenantota bacterium | reverse complement strand
TTCAGCATCTCGCCGAGAGATGCAAGCGGGACAAGACTCATTGGCACGTCTTCATCCACATACCGGTGATGAAGCCTATCCGGAGCATTGATCCCGAGATATCCAGGGTTATCGTTAATGGCCTCACGAAGATTTTTTCCTGTTGCGCTGTATGCGGTATAAAGCCAAGCTTTGGCGCTCATGACTTTTATGCCCAGAGCTGCAGCGATTTCCAAGCGTTCCTTATCCAGTTTTTCCAGAATCAAGGCAACGGATTGACTGGCTCCTTGAATGTAGTACTCAAAATCTCCGTGAGTCTCTTCGATCCAGGCTGCATTCAGAATTGTGAGAGCTGGATGGAATACAGCTCCGATGTTCTCAAAGCTTGTCTTGAAGATGTTGTCTCCAGGGATAAACTGGGGATAAGCTCTATTAATCACTTTTAATACGCCGGGAATCCAGTACGCAGGAAGGGTAGCCAGGGGAACAGAATTTTTGATGGAAAATATCCTGGCATGGGCCGGCCCAAGGGCTCTTGCAGCATATATGAATGTTTGTGCCTCTGCGATGAAAGGATAGCGCTTCACTCCATGCTGCTTGAGTGTGTTGAAGAATTCCAGCGCTCCTCCTGTTCGTCCAGGATTGAGAATGACAATGTGGTGTTCTTTGAGATAAGGGGCACATGTTTGAGCTATGAAACGGTGAGCATTGGCTGGAACAACGACCATGAGGATATCCACGTTCTTGATACATTCTTTTATGTTTGTTGAAGCGAGCTCAATTTTCCCGAAGCCTTTGACTTCACCTTCGATTTTGATCCCTTTTCTTTGGATGACTGTGCGGATTCTCTCTCTTCCTCGATTATACAGGTTGACCTGAAATCCTTTTATGGCGAGGTGCCCTGCCATGGCTAATCCACCGTGTCCCGCTCCCAGAACACATAATTTCAGGTCGTTGGCCTCTTTTTTCAAGAGATTCTTAATATACTCTGCTTTTCTTAAATCAGAGGCTTTAGTTGTCTTTTTTTGCATTTTTGCTCATCCTTTCCTTAAAGAAACTGCTTATTTTCATCGAGGACAGGTATCCTTTTATTAGATTTATCTAGATTGAAATGAATACTATGAAATAAATAACATTTTTAAAAAGCTTAGATATTTTAATAAATAGAGTCAAGGATGGCAAATCAAAAGTTGCTGTGGAATCCGATTCTTTTCCAGGATAGAGAAACGAATGCTGAGAGTTCGGAGTCTATTGGTATTCCCCGGCGAGGAAAATCAACTCGGATTCATTTTTTACTCTTTTCAGAATCAAGTTTTTTTGAAGCGGCTTCACTCCTGAATCTTCACCTTTACCATTCGATTTCTTTTTATCGGATTTAAAATTAATTTTTCAGAGAAGGGGCACTTATTGACTGACAAACAGGAAAAAACTATAATCTTTTTACATGAATGGAGATGCTTTAGACTCGATCATTGAGGCTGCTTTAGAAGAAGATATGCCTCGCGGAGACATCACTTCCGAAAGTATTATCTCTCCTGATTCTGAATCCAAAGCCGTCATTTTAGCCAAGGAGGAGGGCATTCTTGCAGGAATTGAGATTGCCCGAAGAGTATTCGAGAAAATTGATTCCTCTGTTGATTTCAGGAAAAAAATGAATGACGGACAAAAATTCAAAAAAGGCGAGACACTGGCCACGATTCAAGGCCCTTCTGTTTCACTCCTGAAGGGTGAGAGGACAGCTTTGAACTTTCTCCAGAGAATGTCTGGTATCGCAACCACGACAAGGAAGTATGTCCATGCTTTGAGAGGAACAAAGACAAAAATACTGGATACACGGAAAACAACTCCGGGTTTGAGAAGCCTGGAAAAGTATTCGGTGAAAACGGGGGGAGGAGTGAATCACCGCCACAATCTCTCCGAGATGGTTCTGATAAAAGACAATCATCTGAATATAGTGGGGAGCATTTCCGGAGCCGTGAAAAAAGCAAAAAGTAAGATTAAGCCTGGAGTCAAAGTGGAAGTGGAAACCACCAGCCTAGATGAAGTCCAGGAAGCTGTTCGCAGCGGGGCGGACATGATCATGCTCGACAATATGCCGATAAAAAAAATGAAAGAAGTGGTCGATTGGGTGAAGGGAAAGGTGCCATTAGAGGTTTCAGGGAAGGTCACCTTGAGAACAATCAGAGAGGTTGCTGCGCTTGGGGTGGATTTTATCTCAGTCGGAAGTTTGACTCATTCCTATAAATCAGTGGATATCAGTATTGAATTTTGAGGCGAACAGGAATGTCTAAAGAAAAAAGACTATTCACAGACATCTTAATAATAGGCTGTGGGATTGCTGGAGCCAGCGCAGCGTTGGAGGCAGCAAAAAGTGGTTTGAAGGTGATTGTCCTCTCCAAAAGTTCAAAGCTTGAGGAGTCGAACACTTTTTATGCTCAGGGCGGAATCGTATCATTGGGAAAAGACGACTACCCTGAACTCCTCAAAGAGGACATCCTCGAAGCCGGTGATAATATCAATAGCCCCAAAGCGGTTGAGATTTTGGCGCGGGAAGGGAAGAAGACGGTTGACGAAGTCTTGATCAAGGAACTCGGTATCCCTTTTTCGAGAAGTTCTTCGGATTCATTGGATTACGCACAGGAAGCGGGACATTCCCGGAGACGTATTCTTCATACTAAGGATACAACTGGAAAAACGATAGAGGAGAGGTTTATTCAGGCCTTAAAGAAGTTTTCCAACGTGAGGATTTTGGCTGCCCATACGGCAGTGGATTTATTGACCGTACCTCATCATTCAAAAAATCCAAAATCGTTCTACACTGAACCAAAATGCATGGGAGCTTATGTTCTGGATAACCAAACCAAGAGAGTGAGAACAATTATTGCTCCTTATACCATCTTGGCCACAGGAGGCTGTGGTGCGGTGTATTCCTACACATCAAATCCAATGGGAGCCATAGGGGATGGCTATGCCATGGCCTACAGAGCTGGAGCCAGGATTGTCAACATGGAATATATCCAGTTTCATCCCACCTCTCTCTTTCACCGCGACGCAGATGGTTTTTTGATTTCTGAGACTGTGCGAGGAGAGGGAGGCCGCTTGATAACAAAAGAAGGCCTGACTTTTATGGAAAATTATAACAAAAAAAGGGATTTGGCTCCGAGAGATGAAGTGACCAGAGCGATTTATGAGGAAATGACGAACAGTAATTCCAGCTACGTCTATTTGGATTTAGTCTCCTATGCGAAATTTGATATCAAAAAGAGGTTTCCCAACATCCATAAAACGTGTTTGAGTTATGGGTTTGACATCACAAAAGAGCCCATCCCGGTGGTTCCTGCGGCTCATTACTGTTGTGGAGGGATTCTGGTTGATGAATGGGGAAAGAGTTCGCTGAAACGGCTCTGTGCTGTAGGAGAAGTCTCGTGCAGCGGCGTTCACGGGGCAAACCGCCTTGCGTCCACGTCTCTGCTGGAAGGATTAGTCTGGGGAAGGAGAGTATCCAAGCACATCGCTTCACATTTTGAGCCTGCACTCCAGGATCCAGCTTCAATCCATGACTGGTATTATCCTTATAAAGAAGAAGAGGTTGATCCAGCCTTGATCAACCAGGATTGGATTTCTATCCGGTCAACTCTGTGGAATTATGCAGGGATCATTCGCACAAAGAAACGGCTGGAGAGGGCGAAAGCAGACCTAGATTATCTTCGCCACAGGATCGAAAAGTTCTATAAAGAGGCTAAAATGGATGAAAAGGTTGTGGGACTCAAGCATGGAATTCAAGTGGCCCTGCTGATCACCTATGCAGCCCTTGGCAATCCCAACAGTTTAGGCGCCCATTTTTTAAAGGAATAAAACAAACTTCCGAGGCTCGTTGAATGACACTGTTTTCGATGTTTTTCTAAAGATCTGTACGAAATATTGAGATTCGGAATTCATTTTCAGCTCCATTTTCAGAGATTCCTTTTTTCTACGTTATGCTCTTTGGATAAGCCAATTCTTTAGGCGTGCATCGTTGACTTTTTATTGTGGAGAAGTAAAATAACTTATTCTATAATAATGAAATAAGGAACGAACTGGAGAACAACATGGCGGACGGAGAGAAAATTAAAGAGAGCTTGAACCTTCCTCAGACATCATTTTCCATGAAGGCTAAATTATCCCAAAAGGAACCTGAACTCATTAAGAAGTGGGAGGAAATGAATCTTTACCAGAGGATCCAGAAAAAGAGGGAGAAGAGTCCCTCATTTGTCCTACATGATGGCCCTCCTTATGCCAATGGAGGCATTCATCTCGGAACAGCCTTAAACAAGATTTTAAAGGATTTTATTGTCAAGACGAAAACCATGCAGGGGTACAGGTCCCCCTATTTACCAGGTTGGGATTGTCATGGTCTTCCGATTGAAATTAAGGTCGACAAACTTCTTGGAGAAAAGAAAAGAGAGCTTTCAATTATACAGATTCGGGAAGAGTGCAAAAAGTACGCGCTGAAATACGTCGATATCCAGAGGAATCAGTTCAAAAGACTGGGTGTATTCGGCGAATGGGACAAACCGTATTTAACCATGAATCCCAAATATGAGGGAAATGTTATCCGCTACCTCGCTGCTTTTTTTGCTTCTGGAAACATATACAAAGGGAAAAGGCCAGTCCATTGGTGCCCGTATTGCAGAACAGCGCTGGCTGAGGCCGAAATAGAGTACAAAGACCGGAAATCTCCATCTATCTATGTCAAATTTCCGATGATCTCGGATCTTTCTAAGAAATATCCTGTATTAAAAGATAAAAAAGTCTCTGTCCTGATTTGGACCACGACTCCCTGGACTCTTCCGGCCAACCTTGCCATTGCCTTCCATCCGGACTATGAATATGCTGCCTTCGAGACGGATGGAGATGTCTTTATAGCTGCTAAGAGACTGATACCTGTTCTCAACGAAGAATTAGATATTAAAGAGATAAAAGTGCTTGTGACTTTACCTGGGAAAGAGATGGAAGGGCTGAAAGCGCGACATCCTTTCATCGATAGAGAATCGGTTTTCGTCCTGGCTGATTATGTGACTCTTGACCAGGGTACAGGCTGTGTGCACACCGCTCCTGGTCATGGCTATGAGGATTATTTAACCGGAATAGCCACGGGATTAGAAATCTATACTCCAGTGGACAGTGAGGGAAAATTCATCCCCCAGGTCGAGAAATACGGCGGTATGAATGTCTTTGAGTCAAATAAAAAGATTACTCAAGACATGAAGAAGGATGGCTCCCTTTTGAAGGAGGACGAGATTGTCCATTCCTATCCGCATTGCTGGCGATGCAAGAATCCAGTGATTTTCCGTGCCACAGCTCAGTGGTTCATCTCCATGGATAAGAGTGATTTAAGAAAACAGGCGCTGGAAGAGATAAAAAAAGTACGCTGGATACCACCGTGGGGAGAACAGAGGATTGCCAACATGGTGAGCGCCCGCCCCGATTGGTGTATTTCCAGACAGCGTTCATGGGGTGTCCCGATTCCCGCATTTTACTGTCATGATTGCGGCCACATTTTGGCTGATGAGAAAATCACCCTGAGAATTGCAGACATCTTTTCGAAAGAAGGTTCAAACTCCTGGTTCATTAAAGAACCCAGAGAACTCCTCCCTTCGGACATGAAGTGTTCTCAATGTGGGTCTCAAAAATTCAATAAAGAGAACAATATCCTTGATGTATGGTTTGAGTCAGGGGCAAGCCACAATGTCCTTGGAGACAGAAGCGATCTTCCATGGCCGTCAGATGTCTATGTGGAAGGGCATGACCAGTACCGCGGCTGGTTCAACAGTTCGCTGTTTGTAGGGATTGCAGCAAAAAGTGCATCTCCTTACAAGTCCGTGATTACGCATGGATTTGTCCTAGATGAGAAGGGGAGAGGGATGTCCAAGTCTCTTGGGAATTTCGTAGATCCCGATGAGGTCATCTCGAAGAACGGAGCCGAGATCCTGAGGCTCTGGGTGGCGATGCTCAATTATAAAGAGGATGCACGCTTCGGAAAAGAAACCCTTCAAAGGCTTATTGAGGCCTATAGGAAACTCAGGAACACATGGAGATTTATCCTAGGTAATATTTATGATTTTTCTCTGGATAGGGATGGAATAGAGAACCAGAAGATGGAATTCTTTGATAAATGGATACTGGAACGATGGGCTAAAGTTGGGAGGAAAATCCTCAATGCTTATAAGAACTATGAGTATCATATCGTGTTCCATACAATCTATAATTTCTTCACTGTTGATTTGAGCGCATTCTATCTGGATGTGATCAAGGACAGGCTTTACTGTTCGAGTAAAGAATCGCCGCTTCGGCGTTCTGCCCAAACCGCTCTATCTCACCTTCTCAAGACCACACTCGTGCTCATGGCTCCAATTTTACCATTCACGACTGAAGAAGCCTGGGACACTATCCCGGACTTTAAGGGAAAGGGAGAATCGATCCATTTAGAGCAATTTCCCTCCTTCGAAGAGACCTGGTTGAGTGAGGAATTGTATGAGGAATGGCAGAACCTGGTGCTCGTGAGAGAGAAAGTCCTCAAACAGCTTGAGGGAGCGCGCGAGGAAGGTCTTATCGGGAATTCTCTTGAGGCTGTCGTTACGATCAAGATCCCCGCTTCACAAGAAGAGCTATTGAAAAAATATGATAAAGAACTCCCTTCTCTGTTCATCGTGTCTGCCGTGGAACTGGAGCCGGGAGCAGGCAAAGAACTGGAAGTGGAAATTAAAAAAGCTTCCTGGGAAAAATGTCAGAGATGCTGGAATTTTTCTTCCTATGTTGGTAAAAATCCTGAGTATCCACACTTCTGTCAACGATGCGAAGAAGTGGTGAAGAACTTAAATTCATGAATCGAAAAGCGTTTTATTATTTAATCATTGTTGTATTACTGAGCTTTGACCAACTCACAAAGGCATTCATAGCCCAGAGCCTAACAGTTCAGAGCAGTAAAAGAATAATCCCCGGTTTTTTTAATCTTACTCATATCAGAAACCGAGGAGTGATCTTTGGCTTCTTTTCACAATCTGGAAGTCAGGTTCTGTATGTTCTCCTCACCCTGGTTTCTCTCGCGGCCCTGGGTTTTGTTATCTACTATTTTTTTAAAACACCCATCTCAGATAGATTCATGAAAATTTCACTCTCCCTCATCCTGGCCGGCGCTTTGGGCAATTTGATCGATCGCGTTTTCAGGGGATATGTGATTGATTTTCTGGATTTTTACATAAAAAACTGGCACTGGCCATCATTCAACATTGCCGATGCCAGCATCACTTCAGGTGCTTTTCTTCTGATTTTTATACTGCTATTCAAAAGAAGGTCAACATGTTTCCCATCCTATTAAAATTAGGACCATTAACGATCCATACGTATGGCTTTATGCTTGCGCTGGGTGTGGCTTTAGGGTTGTGGTTTCTTTATGTCCAGTCCAAAAAACACGGACTTCAAGCTCCAAAGATGCTCGATATGGCTTTCTATACAATTATCATTTCTTTAGTCGGAGCCAAATTAATTCTGTTCATTGGAGATTTCTCTTATTATATGCAGCGACCAGCAGAGCTGTTCAGCCTGGCACGATCAGGCGGAGTTTTCCAGGGAGGCCTTGCCTTTGGAATCATTTTTGCACTCTGGTATTTTCGGAAGAATAGGATTCCGACCTGGAAAGCCGCGGACATCGTGGGGACTGCATTAGCGCTAGGCCATGGTTTTGGTCGCATCGGTTGTTTCAGTGCAGGATGCTGTTTTGGGAGTGAGTGTTCTCTTCCCTGGGCCGTGACTTTTAAGAACGAATATGCCCGTAATCTCACTGGTATCACACTGCATACGCCTCTTCATCCCACACAGCTCTACGAGGCGGCCTTGAATTTCCTGAACTTTTTCGTACTGTTTTTTATCCTGAAAAAGAAGAAATTTGATGGCCAGGTTTTTTCTTTCTATATCATCAATTATTCCATAATTCGTTTTTTTGTTGAGTATTTTCGTGGAGACCATCCTGCTAAAACTTTTCTAATCCGCAATCCTTCCCCCTTTCTTAGCCTTTCTTTTCCTCAGTTTTTCAGTATCGTGAGCCTGATCCTCGGAGTGACTCTGTTTCTCATTTTGAGAAAAAGAAAAAGTGCTTAAAAGAGAATTCCTCGTAACACCTTTATCTGGTTTGAATCAGAGGCTGGATGTTTTCTTATCTGGAAAGATCAGTGAATTGACACGTTCGCAGATTCAAAAAATCATCAATGCAAAAAGAGTGAGTGTCAGCGGAGTAGTTAGAAAATCAAACTATAAACTGAAAGATGGAGAGAGAGTGGATATTGATTATGAGTTGATAGAACCAGTCAAAATTCAGCCGGAAGATATCCCTATAGATATAATTTATGATGACCCTCATATCCTTATCGTTAACAAGCCCTTTGGAATGGTCGTTCATCCTGGGGCAGGAAACAGGACGCACACCCTGGTCAATGGACTACTTTTCCATTTTCCCGATATCAAAGATGTTGGCCCGGAAGACAGATCCGGGATTGTTCATCGATTGGATAAAGAAACATCGGGACTGATGGTCATCGCCAGAAATAGGAATGTCGCCTCAAGTTTACAAAATCAATTCAAAAAAAGAGAGGTTGAGAAGCTCTATCACGGACTCGTGTGGGGGAGAATGCCCGAGAAAAAAGGAGAATTCACCTGGGCACTCGGACGGCATGTGAAACACGGTGAGAGGATTTCGATCAGCACAAAAAAACCAAGAGATGCTCTGACTCTGTTCTCTGTTCAGAAAGAGTATCAAGAATTCACTCTCCTTGAAATAAAGCCTGTGACAGGAAGGACTCATCAGATAAGAGTTCATCTGGCTGCGGCAGGCCATCCACTCGTGGGGGATTCTCGGTATGGGCGTCGAAAAACAAAAATCCATATTGCCCGTCTCTTCCTCCATGCTTTTTACCTGTCTTTTGTGCATCCAGAGACTGAAGAGCGAGTTGAATTCTCCTCTCCTTTACCCAGGGATTTGGAAGAGTTTCTGGAGAATCTTTCCTAAATGGAGGAAGTCTTTAATAATACTGAAAATTAGTTATTCGTGAGTCAAATCTTGAAAGTGAAAACAATTGGGCCTGTCTTAATCTGGATAACTCAATTTTGGCGTGATCCTTGTTTTAAAAATATCACCATTGCCAAAGTTTGACTCTGAGAACTTATTAGACCTCGCTGGAATATCTGGCAGTAAATTTTATCTTGAGAAGGAAGGAAATTTTAGTGTATTATATTCGTTACTGTTTAGTTGAAAAGTCAAACAAACAACAGAATAAAAAACGAGTTTAGTATTTCTTTGGAGGCTTCAAGATGAAAGATTATAATGCTGATAAAATCAGAAATGTTGCTGTAGTCGGTCATGGTTCCTCAGGCAAAACGTCCTTAACCTCTGCTTTTTTATTCAATGCTGGAATGACTTCCAGACTTACAAAAGTGGAAAATGGAAACACAGTGACAGATTATGATCCCGATGAGATAGAGAGGAGTATTTCTATCAATTCCGCAGTCTGCTTTTTAGAGTGGAAAGGCTGCAAGATTAACTTTGTGGATTGCCCGGGCTACACAAATTTTCTCTGGGATACCCGGGCAAGCTTGAGAGCGGTAGATGCAGGTGTGGTTTTGGTGTGTGGAGTGGCTGGTATAGAGGTCGGGACAGAAAAAGTATGGGAGATGCTCAAGGAAGCGAATCTTCCCAAAATGATCATCATCAACAAGCTGGATAGAGAAAATTCCAATTACAATCGGACCGTGGAATCTATCCATCAATTTTTTGGACGTCAGGCCGTTCCAGTTCAGCTTCCTATCGGAGCAGAAAAAAATTTTACCGGAGTTGTGGATTTAATAACCAAGAAGGCTTACGTTTTTGAAAAAGATGAAAGCGGGAAATTCAAGGAAGAGGAGATCCCAGAGGATATGAAAGAGGAAGCCGAAAAGAAGATCGAAGAGCTGACTGAGATGGTCGCTGAAAACGACGAAAAGTTGATGGACAAATATTTTGAAAAGGGAGAGCTCTCCACTGATGAACTCATAGAAGGCCTCAAAAAGAGCCTGCTCAGCAGGCAGTTTTTCCCCATATTCATCGCTTCTGCCCTTATGAACGTCGGAACTCAGATTATCCTTGATGGCATAGTGAATTTTTTCCCGTCACCGATTGAAAGAGGGGAGGTCGAAGGAAAAAAAGGGGCAATGAAATCCTCGCTGGATGAGCCATTTTCAGGGCTCGTTTTTAAGACAATTTCTGATCCTTACACGGGAAGGATTTCTTTGATGAGGATTTTTTCAGGAAAAGTTAATCCGGATGCCTCTGTGTTGAATTCAAACAAGGATTTCACTGAAAAATTAGGAGGACTTTTCTTCCTTAAAGGGAAGGAGCAGATACCTGCGGGACAGGCAAAAGTGGGTGACTTGGTAGCTACGGCAAAATTAAAAGAGACCTCAACAGGAGATACTCTGTGTGCCAAAGGAGCATCTATCGAGTTTCATCCTATCGTTTTTCCCGAGCCGTCAATCTCTTTTGCCATTGAACCTAAAACCCGTGCGGATGAGGATCGGATCTCCCAAGCTATTCACCGGATTATAGAGGAAGATCCCACTGTGAGAATAGAAAGAGAGCCTGAAACCCATGAATTGATCATTTCTGGGAATGGACAGCTTCACGTAGAAATTGTCACAGATCGTTTAAAGGAAAAGTATAATGTGGATGTTGATCTCAAGCCGCCCAAGATCCCCTATAAGGAGACTATCAAGGGGAAATCAGATGTCCAGGGCAAGTACAAGAAGCAAACAGGAGGGCGCGGACAGTACGGAGATGTCAATATCAAAATGGAGCCTCTTCCAAAAGGAACGGATTTTGAATTTGAGGATAAGATATTCGGTGGATCCATACCCAGAAACTTCATTCCTTCCATCGAAAAAGGAATTCAGGAAGCACGGAAAAAGGGAGTGGTTGCAGGCTATCCGGCAGTAAATTTTAAAGTTATCCTATATGATGGTTCCTACCATGATGTGGACTCTTCTGATATCGCCTTCAAGATTGCCGCTTCCATGGCATTCAAAAAAGGAATGAAAGAGGCCAGACCGACCATACTTGAACCCATCATGAATATCGAAGTCTATTCCCCTGAAGCGTACATGGGGGATATTATGGGGAATCTCAATGGAAGAAGAGGAAAGGTTCAAGGAATGGAGCAGAAGGGAAATTTACGAATCATCAAAGCAGTAGTCCCGATGGCTGAAATGCTGGATTTTGAACCCACTCTCACTTCGATCACAGGAGGGAGGGGTTCCTATCTTATGGAATTCTCTCATTATGAAGAGATCCCAGGCCAGCTCCAGCAAAAAATCATCAGTGATGCGATCAAAGAGGGCCGGATCAAACCTGAAGAAGAAGAGAAGTAAAAAATGAAATGGAGACAAAGAATGATCCAGAAGAAAATTTTAGCACTGGCAATTTTCATTCTCATGATATCCTTTCTCGGCGGGATGGATGAAGAGGATAAGATTCTTACCCTCGAGCTCGGAAACAAAAGACTCAAAGATAAAACAATGGATGTTTCACCCGGGAAAATATATTCTGCTCGAGAGGGCAAGCCTATCCCTTTTTCCAAGATGATCATGGAAATGAAAGATTGTGATTTTGTGTATGTGGGGGAGACACATAACAGCCTGCCCATGCATGATATTCAGTTAAAAATCATTCAAGCATTGTATGAGCAGGATAGGAATGTATCCGTAGGATTAGAAATGTTTCCAGTTGGCTATCAGGAAGCCATGAACAAGTGGAGTATGGGGATACTCTCGAAACAGGAGTTTATCCATGAATCTCAATGGTATGTAAACTGGAATTTTAACTTTGGTTTTTATGAGGGAATTTTTAAGCTGACTAAGGATAATAAGATTCCCATATATGCCTTGAATGCTCCGAGGAAGCTCATTACAGATATCAGGATGAAAGGATGGGATGTGCTTACCGAAGAGGAGAAGGAAATTGTTCCGAATCCTGACCTCACTCATGAAGAACACAGGACACTCATCCGAACGATTTTTGGATCCACTGAACTCCCGCATCAAATGAAGGGAAAAGGAATGGACATGATGTTCGAAGGGCTTTACCGTGCTCAATCAGCATGGGATGAGGTTATGGCATTCAACGCTGTTCGAGCGCACGAGAGAGAAGACAAGAGGGTGGTGGTTCTTGCAGGCTCAGGACACCTCCTCTACAATTTGGGAATAAACATGAGAGCTTACGAAAGGAGCCGCAAGCCTTTTAAAACTGTTGTCTGTATCGAGATTCCGGAAAATGGAGGTAGCATTCCTGTATCCAGGACACTCGCGGATTATGTTTGGGGTATCCCAGAAGAAAAGAGGCCTGTTTATCCTTCTGTTGGCTTGAGATTGAAGAAATTCGAAGGGCTGGAAAACCTGGTCATCGAGAGTCAACCCATCAGCGGAGTTGCCCTGAATGCCGGTTTTGAGAAAGGAGATATTGTTCTCTCTGTCGACGGTAAAACCTATTTTGACATAAACGAATTGAGGATATATTTATCTCAATTCAAATGGAATGATGAAGTAAAATTCCAGCTTCTGAGGGATGCGAGTCAGGTGGAGATTGCTCTAACGTTCACTCCTCCAGAAAAAGAAGAGGAAGACATTTAGTCTCTTGTGAGAAAAAAAAGGATAGTTTATATATCCGGAAGGGGGAAACTCACAGTTACTTTCTCTATGCCTGTCAGTCACCTGCATTCCGTGTTAATGCTCAGGACATAGTTTTCTATGACGCAGAGTTCTTTTGCTGTTTCCCATCCTAAAAAGCCTTTTAAGTCATCGTATATGACTTTTTGAGTATATTGAACTAAAAACGGCCTGGCCAAGGGCAGGTAGGACCAATGCCATTTTTCTTCTTCATACCCGGAGGGCCGTGTGGAATTCTTCGGAGTATAGGTCTGACAGAAACCAAAATCGGAGGCATTTTCCTTGAGCCAGGTGTATGTTTTTTTCCCCTCTCCTTTTAAAAAATAGTCATTATTGAGCGCGTTTAAATCAATGTCCGTTCCCCAATGATGTCTCGACGTTCCTGGCATAGAGCTGAATCGGAGAATAATTTTGGCTCTCTCAACGGGATCGCTTACAGATTTGGTAAGGTTTTTTCCCTCAACGAGTGTTTTTCCACTCCATTTTCTTTCCCAAATGTATTTTTGGGACTCGAAATTTCGTGTGGCAGAAACAATAGTCAGTTGTACACCGTCTTCGAGAGCGGCTGTGTGCATTTTCACGAATGTTTCGTAGGCTTCACTCCTCAAGAACATACCTTGTCTGTTCGCATATTTACTGTCGATCTCCACAAAATTGTTTTCCTGAGCTGGATCGAATTTTCCCAGGAGATACATTTTATCTTCCAGAGCTTCGCTTTGCTTTTCAATACGTTCCCTTTGGAGTGAGAGGTGTTTTCTCTCTAGGGGATGGGAAGCTGAAATTTCAGATTGGTCGGCTTTTAAAACAAAAATAAGGCTTAAAGTTATAGAGAAAAATAAAAACACGAAGAAAAGTGTTTTGAAGTTTTGCAATTTTATCAGATGATGTTGCTGTTAAGATAGGGATTCCTTTACTTTTTGTCCTATTTCTGCCGGGCTCTTGGCGACAAAGACACCAGCGACTTCCAGAGCTTCCATTTTTTCCTTGGCTGTTCCTTTTCCACCCGCGATGATAGCTCCGGCATGACCCATTCTTCTTCCTGGAGGAGCAGTCTGGCCAGCGATGAAGCTCACCACTGGCTTCGTGAATTCTGCTTTGATGTATTCTGCAGCCTCTTCCTCGGCTGTACCTCCGATTTCGCCGATGAGGATGACTCCTTCTGTGTCTTTATCTTCTTTGAAGAGCTTGAGGAGTTCGATAAACTTGAGCCCGACAATCGGGTCACCACCTATTCCGATCGCTGTGGATTGCCCGTAGCCCAGTTGTGTCACCTGGTCCACTGCTTCATAGGTTAGGGTGCCTGACCGGGATATGATGCCTATTGAGCCAGGAGTATGAATGTGGCCGGGCATAATGCCGATTTTACACTTCCCTGGGGATATGATTCCTGGCGTATTCGGTCCTATCATGCAGCAGTCTTTGTCCTTGAGAAATGATTTCACCTGGATCATATCAAAAGTGGGAATTCCTTCGGTGATGCAAACGATACATTTGATTCCAGCGGCGGCGGATTCCATGACTGCATCAGCGGCAAAAAAAGCAGGAACAAAGATAGCCGAGGCATTGGCTCCTTCCTTCTCGACAGCATCGGCGACAGAGTTGAAAACGGGAACTCCAAGATGGCTTGTGCCTCCTTTGCCAGGTGTAACACCGGCAACAACGGCTGTTCCATATTCCTGCATGCGTTGGGTATGGAACGTCCCTTCTCCTCCTGTGATTCCTTGAACCACGACTCGTGTTTTTTCATCTATGATAATGCTCATTTTTTGTTCCTTTCCTCATTTATTGTTGGGCAAGTGGGACGACTTTCTCAGCCGCTTCTTTCATCGATCCCGCGGAGTGAAAAGAAAGCCCTGATTCTTCAAGGATCTTTTTTCCTTCTTCGACGTTTGTTCCCTCGAGTCGGACGACCATAGGGACGTTGGTTTTCAGTTCCTTGGCTGCTTTCACAATTCCTTTCGCGACCAGATCGCAGCGGACAATGCCCCCGAAGATGTTGATTAAAGCAGCTTTAACGTCCTTATCCGAGACGAGAATCTTGAATGCATTCTTGACGGCCTCTTCTGAAACGCCTCCGCCCACATCCAGAAAGTTGGCCGGCATTCCTCCAGAATGCATAATGATATCCATGGTTGCCATGGCTAAACCGGCGCCATTGACCATACAGCCGACGTTCCCATCGAGCTTGATGTAATTCAAATTGAATTTTGACGCTTCCACCTCCAGAGGTTCTTCTTCGTCTAAATCCCTCATTTCTTTGATGTCGGGATGTCGGGGGAGGGCATTATCGTCGAAGTTCATCTTGGCATCCAAAGCGAGGACATTTCCCTGTTTTGTCACGAGCAATGGATTTATTTCGGCCAGGGATGCATCCGTGGCTTCGAAGGTCTTGTACAGACCCATAATGAACTTGACTGCCTGTTTAAATGTGTCTCCTTCAAGCGCCAGCTTGAACGCCAAATTCCTGGCCTGGAAGGGGAGAAATCCTGTGGCAGGATTGATGTATTCTTTAAATATCGACTCTGGAGTTTCAGCCGCCACTTTTTCGATCTCCACTCCTCCCTGTGAAGAGGCCATGACAACAGGAGCTTCCTTTGCCCTATCGATAACGATTCCGATATACAGTTCCTTGTCGATATCTAAGGCTTCTTCTACAAGGATTCTTCTTACCTTTTTACCTTCTGGCCCTGTTTGCGGTGTGACCAGGGTCATCCCGATCATTTCTTTAGCGATCTGTTCTGCTTCCTGAGGATTTCCAGCGAGCTTGATTCCACCTCCCTTGCCTCTCCCTCCGGCATGCACCTGAGCTTTGAGTACAGTCTTTGGCCCGATCTTTTGTGTCACTTCCAGAGCTTTGGAAGGATTATCTGCCACTTCTCCCTGGGGAGTTGGAACTCCATGCTTATTAAGGATTTGTTTGGCCTGATACTCATGAATTTTCATTGTCATTATCCTTTTTTAAATTCATTTGGCTTCCTGTTATTCATGATCTGTGATTAGACTGAAGATGTTTTATCCAAATCATCGAATTTTGAGGAGAGAAGAAGTCGGTGCTGCGCTATTTGTCAGTCAGCTTTGAGCTTAATCTTTCCTGTACTTCTTTTTCCCTTCTTCATACAGGTCGCCGCCGTACATGTCATTGATAACGATACAGGGGAAATCTTTAACCTTGACTCTTCTTATGGCTTCAGGGCCCAATTCTGGATAAGCGATGACTTCAGCCTCTTCGATGCTTTTAGAAATGAGAGCTCCGGCTCCTCCGACTGCTGCCAGGTACACAGCTTTGTGTTTCTTTAAGGATTCCTTGACTTCCTCATTCCTGGATCCTTTTCCGATCGTGCCTTTAAGGCCGAGAGAGTGAAGAGTCGGAGCAAAAGAGTCCATCCTGTAGCTGGTGGTCGGTCCTGCAGACCCGATGGGATTTCCCGGGCGGGCAGGAGTGGGCCCCACATAATAGATGATCTGGCCCTTGACATCTATCGGTAAATCTTTTCCCTCTTCAATAAGTTCGATCAGTTTTTTATGAGCGGAATCTCTCCCCGTATAAAGATATCCTGTGATGAAGATCCTGTCTCCAGACCGAAGTTTCTGTATGGTTTCATCTGTAACAGGGGTTTCTATTCTGTGTTCAGCCATTCTCGTTAAAACTTCAGCAAGTCGATGACGCTGCGAACTGCACCCTCAGAGCTTGTAATCATTTCTTTCTCTTCGTCTGTCAGGTCTATCTCTATGATCTCTTCAACACCATCTGCCCCTAACTTGATGGGGACACCAAAATACAGGCCCTTGATCCCGTATTCTCCTTCCAGATAGGCTGCGCAGGGGAGGATCTTCTTTTTGTCTTTGACGATGGATTCCACCATTTCTGCAACAGCGAGTGAAGGCGCATAGTAAGCGCTTCCGGTTTTCAGGTATTTGACGATCTCTCCGCCGCCCTTCCGTGTCCTGTCGATGATGGCATCCAGTCTGTCCTGAGGGATAAAGTGAGAGATCGGAATTCCTGAGACTGTCGTGTACCGAGATATGGGAACCATGGTGTCTCCGTGCCCTCCGAGGACCAGTGCTTGAATACTCTCGACAGAAACATTGATCTCCATGGCTAAGAATGTCCTGAAGCGAGTGGTATCGAGGATTCCTGCCATGCCGAAAACTTTATTTTTCGGGAATCCGCTGACCTTGAACGCTGTGTAGGCCATGGCATCCAGAGGATTGGAGACGACAAGCAGCATGGCGTTAGGGGAGTGCTTGATGATTTCTTCGGTGACTGGTTTCACGATATTGAAGTTTGAGTCGACCAGCTCATCGCGGCTCATCCCTGGCTTTCTGGGCTTTCCAGCTGTGATGACGACAATGTCAGAGTTGGCTGTGTCCGCATAGGAGTTCGTGCCGATTATGGCGGAATCGTATTGCCCGACAGGTCCGCCTTCGCGGATATCCAGGCCTTTCCCGATGGGCATATCTTCGATGAGATCTAGAAGAACCACATCTCCTAATTCTTTTTCAGCGATCTTGAATGCTGTGACTTCTCCAACATGACCGGCTCCGATGACTGTAATTTTTTTTCTCATTATTAAACCTCCTGTAATATTTATTTATTAAGAGAATGAAAAATATTTCATTTTTGCGGTTCAGTTGCGTGAAACTTTGCTTATTCTAAGGGGAGACCTGCTTAATTAATATTTGAATATAATTCAAAATATTTTTTCAGTCAAGGATAAGTTCTTCTAGCCTCTTTTTCTACATGACTCATGCCTATTTGATATAGCCTTCCCACTTCTCCTTTAAGTTTGGATCCTGAAGAGTTTCCATGATGTAGTCAGATAATTCTGCGCCTGTCGCACCAGTATCCCGCCCAGTGATGACAAATTTTTTCTCGTACTGACCGCAGATGTCTAAAGCCATTTCCAGGTTTTTGCCTCTTTCTGGATAGCCAATATGATTGATCAACATGGATGCGGCTCGGATCATGCTGGATGGGTCGGCGTATTGGGCTCTTCCCTCCTTAACCATCCGGGGAGCAGATCCATGAATGGCTTCAAACATAGCATATTGTTTTCCAATATTGGCACTCCCTGCGGTTCCGACCCCTCCCTGGAATTCGGCAGCTTCATCAGTCAGGATATCTCCGTAGAGATTGGGAAGGACGATCACTTTAAACTGTGTTCTGCGTTTAGGGTCAACGAGTTTGGCGGTCATGATGTCGATGTACCAATCGTCGGTTTCAATTTCAGGATATTCTTTGGCAATCTTGTATCCGATATCCAGGAATTTTCCATCAGACGTTTTTACGACATTCGCCTTGGTCACGATTGTCACACGGTTAATATTATTCTTTTTGGCAAACTCAAAAGCCAGGCGTATGATTCTTTCAGCGCCCTGGGATGTAATCACTTTAAAGTCCATGGCTAAGTCATCCGTGACATTTATTCCTTTGCTTCCCATGATGTAGGCGCCTTCGGTATTTTCTCGGAAGAACATCCAATCGAGTCCCTCTTTTGGGACTTTTACGGGCCTGACATTCGCAAAAAGGTCCAGATAGCGACGCATGGACACATTACAACTTTCTATGTTAGGCCAGGGATCGCCTTTCCTCGGTGTTGTGGTTGGGCCTTTGAGAGTGACATGACATTTTTTAATTTCTTCAAGCACATCATCAGGAATGGACTTGTTTTGCTCGGCCCGGTTTTCAATTGTCAGTCCTTCAATGTTGCGCAATTCGACTTTCCCGTTTTTGACTTCTTCCTGGAGCATGAACTCTAGCACGCGCCGGGATTCTTTAGCGATGTAAGGCCCGATTCCATCTCCACCGATAATGCCGACGATAACAGGTTCGACCTGTGAATAGTCAATCCAGTCCTGGACTTCTTTTAATACCTCTACGCGGTTGAGTTGTTCTTCGACAATCTGGCCAAAGTATTCTTTGGCTTTATCGATAGCCGCACTATCCATAATTATTCCTCCTGTGAAAAGATTATAAATTATGAAAAAAAGAATGAAACAGTTAAGACATGTTATAATTTTTCATCACGAAAATCAATACAATCTCTGAAAAAGAAGGTTTTTTTACTGCAAAACAGAAAAATATTTTTGACAAACTTCCTCAAACAATTTATACAGTATATTGCTGGATACATAAGTTTTTAGGGAGAAATATTTATGCTGGAATCCTATTTTAAGCATGAAACAGAACGGCAGAAGCAGGGGATACCCCCATTGCCTTTATGCCCGGAGGATACAGCGGAAGTGTGCGAGCTTCTGGAAAAACCACTGGAAGGAAAGGGAGAGCTTCTTCTGAACCTCCTGACGAACCGGGTTGCTCCAGGCGTCGACCCGGCCGCAAAAGTGAAGGCAGAATGGCTGGCTCAAATTGTGAGAGGCAAGAGCCTTTCCCCGTTAGTATCCAGGAATAAGGCTGTTTTCCTGCTCGGCACGATGTTGGGGGGATACAATGTCGAGGCATTGATCGAGCTATTGGAAGATAAGGAACTTGCTGGCGAGGCGGCCAAAGCATTGAAGAAGATTATTCTTGTCTATAATGCGTTTGACAAAGTGTCTGAGATGGCTAAAGGAAATCCTCATGCGAAAGACGTCCTGACATCTTGGGCAAACGGAGATTGGTTCCTATACAGGCCTGCTGTTCCTGATAAGATATCTGTGAAGGTGTTCAAAGTCGATGGAGAGGTGAACACTGACGATCTATCTCCTGCGCAATATGCCTGGAGCAGGCCAGATATTCCTCTTCATGCTCTGTCGATGGGAAAAACGAGGTTTCCTGATGGGATCGAATCTATAAGAAAATTCAGGGGCGACGCTCAGGTGGCCTTTGTCTCAGATGTCGTCGGGACCGGCTCATCAAGGAAATCTGCCACGAATTCTTTGCTCTGGCATATCGGTGAAGATATTCCCTATATCCCGAATAAGCGGAGAGGGGGAGTTGTATTAGGAGGCCTGTTCGCACCGATATTTTTCAATACAGTTGAAGATTCGGGTGGTCTTCCACTATTGTGTGATGTGTCAAAGATAAAAACCGGTGACCTCCTTACGATTGATACGGAAACCAGAAACATTATGAGTGGGACCGGGGAATCTGTGGCATCGTTTGAGTTTCAGACTGCCACTCTCAAGGATGAGTACCGTGCTGGAGGGCGTCTTCTCCTGATCATAGGACGTTCCTTGACGGAAAAAGCACGGGATGTGCTCGGTATGCCAGAAGCGGATTTTTTCACAAAGATTAAAAATCCGTCCCCGAAAAAAGGACAAGCGTATTCGCTTGCCCAGAAAATCGTGGGAAAAGCCTGTGCGAGGAAGGGAGTCCTTGCAGGTTCAGCGGTGGAGCCCAAGATGACGACTGTTGCCTCCCAGGATACGACAGGTCCGATGACAGCGGATGAACTGAAAGAGCTGGCGTGTATGGAATTTCAGTCGGATTTGTTCATGCAGTCCTTCTGTCACACGGCAGCTTATCCGAAGCTTGCGGATGTTCAAATGCATCAATCCCTTGCCCGATTCATCACAGAGCGGAAAGGTGTCGCTTTAAGGCCTGGAGACGGTGTTCTCCATTCATGGCTGAACCGTCTTCTGGTTCCCGATACTTTGGGAACAGGTGGGGATTCGCACACTCGTTTTCCCATCGGACTCAGTTTCCCTGCCGGATCTGGCCTTGTGGCATTTGCCGGAACCCTTGGCTTCATGCCTCTGGATATGCCGGAATCAGTCTTGGTGAAATTCAAAGGGAAACTCAATCCCGGGATCACTCTCAGGGATGTTGTGAATGCCATTCCCTATTTTGCTATTCAACAAGGATTGCTCACTGTTGAGAAAGAAGGCAAGAAAAATGTCTTCAACGGCCGGATACTCGAAATGGAGGGGCTGCCCGATCTGGAAGTCGAACAGGCATTCGAATTGACAGATGCATCGGCGGAGCGCTCCGCCGCAGGGGGGACCATTGCTCTCAACGAAGAGAGCGTGTCCCGGTATATCAGCAGCAATATTGCATTGATGGAAAAGCTAATTGAAGATGGTTACCAGGAAGCCGCGACTCTGAAAAGAAGGATCGAAGTCTGCAGAGGCTGGCTTGAAAATCCATCGCTTCTTAAAAGAGACGAGAGCGCTGAATTCGCAGAAGTTCTTGAGGTCGACCTTGCTGCCATCAAAGAGCCGATTCTCGCGTGCCCGAATGATCCGGATGATGTCAAACTCCTTTCGGAGGTGGCTGGCGATACTATTGATGAAATCTTCATCGGTTCCTGCATGACGAACATCGGACATTTCAGAGCAGCAGGCAAAATTTTTAAAGATGCGGGCTACCTCGCTGCAAGAGTATGGATGACTCCTCCAACAAAAATGGATAAGGCTCAGTTGATGAGAGAAGGGTATTATTCAATCTATGCGGGTGTGGGCGCGCGAATTGAGATTCCCGGATGTTCCCTGTGCATGGGAAATCAGGCGAGAATTCATCCCAGGGCGACCGCTATCTCAACTTCAACTCGGAACTTTGATAACCGCATGGGTGATGACACGCGTGTTTATCTGGGGTCGGCAGAACTGGCTGCTATATCTGCCCTCTCGGGAAAGCTCCCAACGCCTGAAGAGTACTTCTCAGTCATTAAAGAAAAAGTATTGCCCCATGCGGATAATATCTATAAGTATCTTCAGTTTGACAAGATGGACGATCTCTCTCTCGAGTACTGAACTCCTTGTTATTCGAGGAACGCCATGGGCTTCAAATTTTCAATCGTATCAGATGGTGATACAGAAAAAATACAGAAAAAGGGATAGTGAGCCGTTTTCAGTGTGTTGCAGTCCTGGATACTGGCCATGGATTCAGGAAGTCAAGATTAAGAGTACATGATGTACGAATCAAACCTGTATCGGAGGAAGTTCAATGATTGACTTGGAAGGGAAAAAAACAATGATCACAGGAGGTTCCCGAGGAATTGGTCGGGCTACAGCCCTTCTCTTTGCCAAAGCAGGGAGCGATGTCGCACTCAACTATCTAACTCGAGAGAAAGATGCTGAAGATGTGAAAGCGGAGATCCAGAAAATCGGGCGAGAGTGCCTGGTGTTTCAGGCAGATATCTCAGTGAAAGAAGACATTGAAGGGATGGTGAGAGAAGTGATTGCGAAGTGGGGACAGATAGATGTTCTGGTGAACAATGCGGGGATCTGGACCTATGGAGAGATGGGAGCTATATCAGAGGAAATCTGGGCAGAAACGATGAAAATTAACCTTGATGGAGTTTTCTATGCATGTAATGCTGTCACTCCTTTCATGAAGGAAAAAAAGAGAGGCTGGATCATCAATGTCTCTTCTACTGCTGCGGTTAGAGGGGAAGCGTTCCATTCTCATTATGCAGCCAGTAAAGGAGCTGTTGTCTCCATGACGAAATCCCTTGCTGTCGAGTTAGCCGCGTATGATATTCGTGTCAATTGTGTTGCCCCGGGATGGGTGGATACGGATATGTGCTCTGATGTCTTCAGTGATTCTGATTTTCGAGAGAAAGTTCAGGAATCTATCCCTTTGAAAAGAATCCCTCTTCCGGAGGACATTGCTGGCCCGATCGTTTTTTTGGCCTCAGACATGGCAAGGCATATTACAGGAGAAATCCTCAATGTAAACGGTGGCTCTGTTCTTTGTGCCTGAAATCGCTTGCGAAATTCTCTTGATTTTGGTAATTTTTAATTGAGTAATCAGAAGGAGGCCTTGATGGAGGAAGAGATCGGAAAAATCAGTCATTATTTTTCCAAGGTAAATGTCGGGGTTCTAGAGTTAACCAAAGGAGAACTCCATGTTGGTGATACTATTCGCATCAAAGGACATACTTCAGATTTTTATCAAAAAGTGGAATCGATGCAGGTAGAGCACGCTCCCGTAGACGTAGCCAAGCCAGGTGAACCAGTTGGAATAAAAGTTGAGAGCCCGGTAAGAGAAAATGACGTGATTTTTAAGGTCACAGAAGATTAGGCGCCTGCAGTTGGCAAAAAGAACTCCTTTCTTCCAGAATAGCTCCTGAAACACGAGAATGAATGCAAAATCATGGGGAGGAGTTTTCGTAAAAATTATGCCCTTTTGAGGTGACAAGGCGAGGTGAAAAATCACCCCCTTATATCACCTTATCAGGCGATTGACTGTATCTAGCCCCTTTGGCAGGATAGGGTAACGCCTGAAGGAAATTCTACTCAATAGAGGTGAAGCGCGCTTGAAGAAGAATTCTCCCTCACGGGATCCTTCGAAACAGTCATTTTCTGAGTGGAAGAAGGAGAGGTACGAAAAAGCCATGAATGACGTCTCTACTGAACAGGGTGGATTCACCACTGTTTCCGGGAAAAAGATTAATGAATTGTACACCCCTCTCGATCTGGATGGTTCCAATTATTCCAGCCAACTGGGTTTTCCTGGAGAATATCCTTACACCCGAGGCATCCATCCGACCATGTACCGCGGACGCTTGTGGACCATGCGTCAGTTTTCCGGTTTTGGGTCTGCTGAAGACACGAACAAAAGGTACAAATATCTTCTCTCTCACGGACAAACAGGTTTGAGCGTTGCTTTTCATCTTCCCACTCTGATGGGGATTGATTCTGACAACCCTCTGGCTGAGGGAGAAATAGGGAAGTGCGGCGTTGCAATAGATTCTCTGGCCGATATGGAAATTCTTTTTGACAAAATACCTTTGGATAAAATATCCACTTCGATGACTATCAATCCACCTGCCGCTGTACTGTGGGCCATGTATATCGCAGTTGCCGAGAAACAGGGAGTCTCTCCAAGAGTGATTTCAGGCACGATACAAAACGATATTTTAAAAGAATATATTGCTCAAAAGACTTTCGTTTTCCCCCCGAAACCCTCTATGAAGCTGATCGTGGATACATTCGAATACGGAGCTAAAGAAGTACCCAGGTGGAACACGATTTCTATTTCTGGTTATCATATCAGAGAGGCAGGTTCCACAGCGGTTCAGGAATTGGCTTTCACTCTACGGGATGGGATTGAGTACGTGGAATGGGCGCAAAAAAGGGGACTCGATGTCGATGAATTTGTTCCCCGCCTGTCCTTCTTTTTTAACGCACACAATGACTTCTTTGAGGAGATTGCCAAATTCAGAGCCGCAAGAAGGATTTGGGCTGAAGTGATGAAGCACAGATTCAAAGCGAAAAATCCAAGATCCTTGTGGTTGAGGTTCCACACTCAGACTTCCGGAGCTTCCTTGATGGCTCAGCAGCCCCAAAACAATGTTATAAGAGTTGCACTCCAGGCGTTGTCAGCGGTTTTGGGAGGAACTCAGTCCCTCCACACAAATTCACTCGATGAAACATATGCCTTGCCGTCTGAAGACGCTGTCACGATTGCATTGAGAACTCAACAGGTTATTGCCCATGAGAGCGGTGTCATCAATAGCGCTGATCCCCTGGGCGGTTCATATTTCATCGAGGCGTTAACAGCACAGATGGAAAAAGAGGCCAAGGATTATATACAAAAAATAGATGATATGGGAGGGATGGTGAAGGCCATAGAACTTGGTTTTCCTCAGAAAGAGATTGCTGACAGTGCCTACTGGTATCAAAAGGCAGTGGAGAAAAAGGAGAAGATTATCGTTGGAGTGAATGCTTTCGAGATGGACCATGAGCCCATCCCGACTCTAAAAATCAAGGATACGGTCGCCCAACAACAGCTTGATCGTTTGAAAAAAGTCAAAAAAGCACGGAATCATTCGGAGGTTAAAACACAGCTTCTCGACCTGAAAAAAGCGGCTGAAGATGATCAGAATTTGATGCCTTTTTTACTGGGCTGTGTCAAAACCTATACCACTCTCGGAGAGATCATGGACGCTTTAAAAGACATCTATGGTGAGTACAAGGAATCCATTACGTATTAGAGTAAGGTGGAGAAAGGTATGGCAGAAAAGAAGATAAGAGTCTTGGTCGCAAAGCCAGGATTAGATGGCCATGATCGAGGGGCGAAGGTGATCTCTCGATCTTTAAGAGACGCAGGATTTGAGGTGATTTATACGGGATTGAGGCGAACACCAGAAGAGATTGTCAGTTCTGCCATTCAGGAGGATGTGGATGTCATCGGCTTGAGCATTCTTTCCGGCGCACATAATGTGCTTTTCCCAAAAGTCATGGAACTCCTCAAAGAGAAAGGAGCCGATGATATCACCGTGATCGCAGGGGGAGTCATCCCGGATAAAGATATTCCTTTTCTTAAAAAAATTGGGGTCGCTGAGACTTTTTTACCAGGCTCTTCCACTGAAGATATCGTGAGATGGATCCAAGAAAATGTTAAATCCGCTTCTGTCAAAGAGATGACATGACCAGGATAAACCACTTGACTTTGTTTTTTTAAATATGATATTAAAGGACAGGTCCGATGGCTAAAAAGCATTACTCGTTCATAATCGTCCCTCACAGCAAGGGGGAATCCAAAAAAATCACTTTCACAGAGAAGAAGGTGAAAATCTTAGTGGGAGTGCTCTCGTTTATCGTGATTCTCTTCACTCTGTTCCTTGTGGATTATTTCACGATGAATGTGACAAGGCAAAAATATAAAGCCCTTACTGAGGAGAATGCCCAGCAAAAAGAAACCATCACTCAGTACAAAATAGCAGTGAACAGGCTGAGAAAGGATATTGATAATTTTGAAAGTTATGCCAAAAAAATCAATGTGATGGCAGGGCTCAAATCAC
The DNA here is from genome assembly GCA_030671065.1 of Candidatus Aminicenantota bacterium. GTDB lineage: Bacteria > Acidobacteriota > Aminicenantia > Aminicenantales > Aminicenantaceae > SOIA01. The sequence continues at coordinate 12,696 of DAOVAM010000003.1, read as the reverse complement.
CTGAAGTTTTGAGAGAGCTTGGAGTTGGCGGAGGGGGGAGAGGTGATGATCAAGCTCTGAATCCTCAAACTGTTCCTCAAGACTCTGGTCTGAGAAAAGCAGAGAGCATCTCACAGAAAGCCCAGGGCGTTGAAAAGAATCTTGACACGCTCGTCAATTTTTTTGAGGACAAAACTTACCTACTGGGAACTACTCCATCTATCTGGCCTACAAATGGATACTGGTCATCTGCGTTTGGTAAAAGGAACGATCCTTTTACTAGAAAGCAAGAGTTTCATTACGGTATTGATGTGGCTGCTAGTCATGGAAGCCCCATCTTTGCGACTGCTGATGGATATGTTCTCAAAATCAAAACAGAAAATACGGGTGGAAAACTGATTATTCTAAATCATGGAGGTGGAGTGACTACTGTTTACTGCCACATGAGCGAGTTTAATGTCAAGGTCGGCCAGAAAGTAAAAAGATGGGATGTTATAGGCTTTGTCGGACAGACAGGCAAGGCCATAGGTCCTCATGTGCACTATGAGGTTCGATTGAATGGAAAGGCTGTCAATCCCGAAAAATACATCGTGGAATGGTAAGCCTGAGTGAGAAATTAAGTAAATTTATCCCCGGGTACTATCCTTTCCCCTAAAGAAAAGGCATACGCATCCATAATATTCCTGTTTTCAGGTTGAACTCTCTCGATGAGAAACAGGCGTTGCTCTCCACAGCAGACTTGTATTCCATCCTTCTGAATTTTGAGTATTTCACCAGGAGAAGAGGACGAAAGAGCTTGCCCTTCTATTTTTTTCCCTTTATGGATTTTTATCCTTTTTTCTCCGAAGAAGACGTAAGTGGAAGGCCATGGATTGAAGGCCCTCAATTTCCTCTGTATGTAAAGTGAATCTTTTGTCCAATCGATTCGACCGTCAGCCTTGCTGAGTTTAGGAGCGAATGTGGCTAGAGTATGGTCTTGTTTCGCTGGTTTGATTTTTTTGATCTCAGCAATAGTTTTTATCAGGAGTTCTGCTCCTGTTTGAGCCAAGCGGGCTTCTAACTCTGCCGCACTCTCGTCAGGCAGGATTGTGGTTTCCTCTTGAGTCAAGATATCCCCTTCATCCATTTTTTCGTTGAGCTCAAAAATGGTGATGCCCGTTTTTTCCTCGCCGTTCAAGAGAGCCCATTGGACTGGGGAAGCTCCTCTGTATTTAGGCAGGAGGGAGAAGTGGACATTCAAAGAGTTATACTTTGGCAGATAGATGATCGAAGAGGGAATGATCTGACCGTAGGCAACCACGACGTTTAAGTCTGGTTGAATGTCTTTGAGTTTATCCAGCGTTTCGGCATCCGTTTTGATCCTGGAGGGCTGAAAAACAGGAATGCCCAAGTCAAGGGCCATCTTTTTGACAGGACAGGGCATGAGTTTTTTTCCTCGTCCAGTCGGCTTATCGGGTTGAGAGATGAGGAGTTCGATTCTATGGCCTGTATCCAAGATTTTTTTTAAGGAAGGAAGAGCCGAACCAGGACTGCCAAAGAAGACAATTCTCATTCAACCTTACCGGCTTGAGCCCTTTTTCTCAGTTTCTTCTTGATCAAACTTTGTTTGAGAGGAGACAGTCTTTCGAAAAACAATTTTCCGTTCAAATGATCGATTTCATGGCAAAAAACTCTTGCCAGAGATCCTTCCGCTTCGATCATTATTTCTTTTCCTTCTAAATCCATCCCTTTGACGACAACCCGAGTAGGCCGGGTCACTTTTTCGTTGATTTCCGGGACAGACAAACAGCCTTCTTCGAGAATGATCTCTCCTTCTTGGTTTATGAGTTCGGGATTTATGAGTATGATCAGGTCTTCGTTATTCTCTCCCACGGATAGGTCAATCGTTATAAGTCTTCTACTCACATTGACTTGAGGGGCGGCAAGCCCTATGCCAGGAGTGGCATGCATGGTTTGAACCATGTTCTGAGCCAGCTCTATGATCGTTTTGTCAATTTTTTTTATTTCCTCGGCTCTTTGAACGAGGACTGGATTTCCGTATGTGATAATTTCGAGTATAGGCACTGTATTCAAAAGTTAGGATTCTATTCTAAAAGAAATGGATGGATTGTTCAATACGCATATGGGGAGCGTAAGCATTTCCAAATCCGTGATGGTCTTAAAGCAGTCGGGAAAGCTGATGAGGAAGTCATCCGGAGGCGAGCGGGCATGGTTCCTCGAAGAGGAGAGCGAGCCGAGGAATAAGCGGATTTTCATCGCTGGGGAAAACCAGCGGGCTGACGTATTAGCTTGCCTGACTGCTTCTTTATCACGGTTTTGGAAATGCTTCCATGGGGAACGTCCCCATTTTACGTTTTGCTTTTTTAAAGGCCTTTGAATACTATGAAATGGTTCCTCTCTAAATGCTGGAGAAAAAGGGCCAGACGGTCATGCAGAGGTTCAATCTTTTCCCCAAATTCTTCCTTTAAACTCTGTGCTACATGTTTCACAGGTGTTTTGCCGTCACACTGCTCCCAGATGAAACTTCCCACATCATCAAGCTTTACTCTGTAAAAGGGCCTCTTTAAACGGGAAAGGACGTGTTTTTTAAGGAAAGGGTGTTTGAATTTGGGCTTGAGAAGGACGATTATTCCATCGTCTTGTTTTTCCCAATCTAAATTTTTTACGGGAATGAGTTCAAGCAGGTTGATTTGTTGTTTTTCTTTGCCTCTTTTTTTCACAATAGACTGGCTTCAGCGTATGTTGACGATGTGCTCCTTTTTTGTGCTCTCCTTATGAAGCTCCGTGTTCACCGGAGGCTATCATTTTCTTGTAAGGGAAATAGATCAGGATGAATCCGAGGATGAAGAAAACCAAAAGACCCAACCATTCACTCCCCTGGACTTTTGGAAGCTTTATCGTCTCTTTTAAGGCCTCGATGCCAGAAGTCATGATTCCCATCAGAGCCGTGCCGGCAATCAGTCCAGAGGCAATCAGAAGTCCAATGTTTTCGACCACCTCTTTCCCTTTTCCGGTGGGTTTTTTCTTAGCAACGGCTCTATCCAGGAAGTATTTTATGACTCCTCCAAAAAAGATGCAGGCTGTCGCTCTAAAAGGGAGGTACATTCCTACAGCTATGATCATAGGGGAGGGGGATCCGATAAGGATAAGTCCGACGCCCAGGAGCATTCCTGCAATAACTAGCGGCCAGGCCATCTCTCCTCCGACTATTCCCTGAGCCATCATGGCCATCAAATTAGCTTGGGGTGCTGGGAGAGCATCACTCCCGATACCTTTCGTGCTGTGAAAAAGTTGAAGGGCGAAAGTCAACGTTAAGGCTGCTGCGACAACACCGATCATTCCGCCGATCTGCATGCGCCAGGGAGTTCCACCGAGAATATGCCCGACTTTCCAGTCCTGGATCATGTCTCCGGCTACACCAGCCACACAGCAGACAATCGCAGCCACACCTATAACAGCCGCGATTCCTGAGGCTCCCCTTTGTCCCATCAGAACCATCATCAGGGCTGCGATGAGCAGGGAGGTGAGAGTTAGACCAGAGATCGGGTTGGAAGAGGAGCCGATGATACCCACGAGGTAGCCGGCTACAGCCGCAAAAAGGAGGCCCATGACGATCATGACTAGGGTTGCCACGAGAGATGGTCCGATGCTTTTCGTGAACACGTTGTAGAGAAAGACCATCGGGATGATCAGAGCAACAATGGCGATGATGATAGAAGGGAAAGGCAGGTCTTTATCGGTTCGGATCGTTTCTGATTGGCCGCCTGCACTCCCTTTTTTTACATCAGCGAAAGAACGGCCGATTCCTGTGACGAGACTTTTTCGCATTTTAAAAAGTGTGTAGAAGGCACCCACGAGCATAGCTCCGACGGCAATAGGTTTGACCTGGGAGTTATACGCAGAGACGGCCATATCTGTCCAGTTTCCATCAAAACCAGATACAACTTCACTCAAATCTCCACTGATGAAAAGAAGAATGGGCATCAGGAAAAGCCATCCCAGCACGCCGCCGGAAAAAGTGAGGGCGGCCAGCTTGGGTCCGATGATGTATCCGACTCCCGCCATAGCCGCGTTTACGGCTGGCGTTTCTATGAACATTCTTCCTTTGATCGAACCAGTTTTTGCGATTTCCACATTATCACTGTTGAGATAGGTGATGCGAGAGAGGCCAGGAATACTGAACACTTTTTGAGCATAGGGCTTGATGAATTGAATTCCGCTGGAGTTAGTGAAGAATTCTACGAGGCCTCCTAATCCCATGGCATAGAACATGTAAGCGGCTTGTGAACCGCCCTTCTGTCCGGTCTTGACCATCGCTGCGCAGGCTGTACTTTCTGGAAAAGGAAGATTGGCATCCTCTACGAGAGTGCGGCGAACAAGTATGATGAGCAGAACTCCGAGGATTCCTCCAACGAGCATGAGCAGGGAAGATTTGAAGAGATCGAATTTTTCCCAAAGGGGTTGACCATCTATTCGCACAAGAAGAAAAGCAGGGATAGTGAAGATAGCTCCGGCAGCCAGGGCTTCTCCGACGGCTCCGGTTGTTCTTGCCAGGTTTTCTTCAAGAATTGTTCCCTTGAGCGGACGAAGAACGGCCATGGCAATGACTGCCGCAGGGAAAGTGGCAGCGACTGTCATCCCGACAAGAAGACCTAAATAGGCATTCGCAGCGCCCAGGACAATGGCCATAATGATCCCTAAGAAAATTGCCTTAAAGGATATTTCTTTCATGGATTGTTCCGGGGGCACATAAGGTTTGTAGGAACCGTTGCTCATGAATACCTCCTCAAGTTATGATTGAGCGTTTTTTGAATTTATATTTTTTGTATAAGAAAATGTCAAGGAAAATAAAATTGGCTCTTAGGATAAGACGTCGCTTTCAAGTCTTGATTCCGCCGTGGAAAAGGTAATATTTCCTCAATTCTTTTTTTTGTTTGCGTCTGTAAAGAAATTGTGCTAAATAAGACCTGTACAAAGAAAGGCACTGAAATGAGTTTGATGAATTCCCTCAAGGATAGGTTGCTTTGTGATTTAGCGATTGATCTGGGGACGGCTAACACTTTAGTTTTTCTCAAGGGAAAAGGTATCGTCGTCCAGGAACCCTCTATCGTTGTCGTCAATAAGCAAAGCGGGAAAGTAGAAGCTGTAGGAACTCGAGCCAAGGAGATGTTAGGCAAAACGCCAGCGGATGTGTTGACGATTAAGCCCATGCGAGATGGCGTTATTGCAGATTTTGAGATGGCAGAAAAAATGCTCGATTTTTTCATCAGGCAGTCCACAAACAGCCGAATGTTTTTAGTGAGACCCAGGATTGTCATAGGAATCCCCACAGGAATAACTCAGGTTGAACGACGAGCCGTGAAGGATGTGGCCACGCGAGCGAAAGCGTCTGAGGTCTTTCTGGTTCAACAGCCTGTCGCTGCCTCTGTCGGCGCTGACCTTCCTATATCAGAGCCAACAGGAAATATGATCGTGGATGTAGGGGGAGGGACGACCGATATCGCCGTCATTTCTATGAATGGAATTGTCTTTAATCATTCCATCCGGATAGCTGGGAATGAGATGGACGAGTCCATCATCCAGTACCTCAAGAGAAAGTACAATCTGCTCATCGGAGAGCGAAGTGCGGAGCAGTTGAAGATCCAGATCGGTTCAGCTTATCCCTTGGATGAGCCGATGTCCATTGAGATCAAGGGCAGAGATTTAGGAGAAGGCATTCCGAAAACTCTTATTATAGATGACCAGGAAATAAGAGAAGCTCTTGAAGATGTTACTTCTGCGATAATTGATGCCATCCGCGTTTCCCTTGAAAAGACACCTCCTGAACTGTCTGCCGACATCATTGACCGAGGCATCATCTTAACAGGAGGAGGTGCTCTTCTCAGGAATTTAGACAAGCGCATTCGGGAGGAGACGAAGTTGCCAGTTTTTATCACCGAAGATCCTCTCACAACAGTTGTCATTGGTGCCGGAAAATTGCTCGAAGATTTGGACCTATTAAAAAAGATCTCTTTAATTTAGTCCTTTTTGAGTTTTATGCCTCTTTTCCTGAAAGAAAGAAAAAACCTCACAATCCTCATAGCTCTAATCTTTTTTCAATTCCTGTTGATTTCCATGCAAGTTCCCATTGGAGAAAAGGCGAGCATTTTTGAAAAGGCTGTCTTTTCCGTTTTTTCTCCTGTTCGCCATGGGATTCTTTCTTTTTTCGGAGCAATCGGAAATATCTGGGAAAATTATTTTTATCTTCGGAATGTTCAGGATCAAAATGAGGAATTGAATGAAGAGATTTTTTATCTCCGGCAGGAAAATAATCTCCTTCGGAATGCCCTGCAGATGTTCCGAAATGAAAGGGAAATTCAGGAAAATCTGTTAAAAATGCATGAAAATATCTTGCCTGCTCAAGTCATCGGACTTGACCCTAACAATTTTTATAAATCCGTTATCATCAATAGAGGAACCTTAGATGGGATAAAGAAGAATATGATTGTACTGGATAAGAATGGCAATTTGGTTGGACGGATTATTGACACTATTTCCTTAAAAGAGGCCAGAGTCCAGCTGGTCACTGATAACGCAAGCGGAATCAGTGTATTCACTCAAAGAAGAGTTCAGGGGATACTTGTGGGCGATGGGGAGGGGCAGTGTCTTATGCAGTATGTTCTTGCCACAACCACTTCAGATGAAATTTCTGAGGGTGAAGATCTCATCACAACGGGATATGACCGTATCTACCCTTCAGGGATTACAGTGGGAAGAATCGTGTCCATCACAACAGATAATTCTCTTCATAAACACATCATCGTTGACCCGTATTTCGATTTTCGTTATTTAGACCAAATCGCTGTGATCATGAAAGATCCCAAAGATTTTTTTGAAAATTGATCAGAATGAAAGATTTTGTACGAATCGCCATCGGAATACTCACTGCCTTTCTTTTTTACACAATCTTCAGCAGGTTATTTCCTTCTGTTTTACTTCTTTTCAATGTTTTCAGTCTTGTTGTCGTATATTTTGCCATGGAAAAAGGGGAGATCTTTGGTTCTTGCTTTGGAGCAGGCTGCGGTATCCTTCAGGATTATTTTTCTTTCGGAGTTTACGGAGTGGCTGGCATGGCCAAGACTATCACTGGATATCTTGCTGGATACATTTCAAAAAAGATTGATGTCCATCCTCCGATGCGCAGCTTCTTTTTTCTTTTCCTGCTGCTTAGCTTTGATCTCATTCTGTGGGCTCTGTTCTATTCCTTTATTGTTCCAGAAAATATAAATACAGGAGCTGGTTTGATATTTATCCAACCTCTTGCTTCTGCTCTCCTGGGGAGTGGTGTGTTTTTTCTTTTGAATAAAATGAAAAAAAGTAAATATTGATCAGAACGATGAAACAAGAAAAAATCTACGAAGATCTTTATCCGATTCTGAGAAGAGCCAGATTAATTTTTGTTTTTGTTGTTGTATTCTTCATTTTTTTGATACTGAACTTCTGGAAAGTCCAGATTCTCGACCATGAAAAATATTGGGCAAGGTCAGAAGCGAATCGGATGAGGGAAATTGCTCTCCCTTATCAGAGGGGATTAATCATTGATAGAGAAGGAATCATCCTGGCGAATAATGAGGCTTCTTTCAGAGTCTCTCTTATCAGGGAAAACTGTGACGACTATGATAAGTCATGTCGAAAAATAGCTCGGCTTTTGAATATTGAAGAGCCTGTTTTGAAAGAACGGATTGGGAAATATGCCTCAGTACCTCTATTCAAGCCCATTGTGATCAAAGAAAATCTAAGCCTTGAAGAGGTGGCGATGATAGAAGCCAGAAAACTAGAACTGCCTGAGTTGATTCTCCAATCTGAACCGAAGAGGTTTTATCCTTTCGGGAGTTTAGCCGCCCATATCATTGGCTATTTGCAGGAGCTTTCACCGGAAGAAATGAAAAAAGATATTTTCAGAGAAAGACCTCTGGGTGATCTTGTGGGAAAAACAGGGATAGAGAAGCAGTATGAAACCGCTTTGGTCGGGGATCATGGTCTGCTTGTTGAAGTTGTGGACAGTTTAGGAAGGGGAAGAGAAGAAGTTGCGAGGAGCGCAGCACTCAAGGGGCAGGACCTGACTATCACTTTGGATTTCGACATTCAAAAAGAGGTGGAAGAGCTTTTACAAGAAAGAGAGGGAGCGATAATTGTAATGGATGTCAGAACTGGAGAGATATTGGCTTTAGCCAGTTATCCCAATTATGATCCGAACAAGTTCATCAGTCGTTTTACCTCCGAAGAATGGCTTGATTTAGTCAACAGTCCTGAATTTCCATTGGAGAATCGGGCTATCCGTGGACTGTATTCCCCAGGTTCTGTCTTTAAATTGGCGATGGCATTAGGAGCACTTGACCTGGAAATTGCCAATGAGGAGACTACTTTTATCTGCCGAGGTGAAACGACGATATACAATCATCCTTTTTCGTGCTGGCGAGAAGAAGGCCATGGAGAAATGGGTTTTTATGATGCGATACGACACTCCTGCAACATTTACTTTTATAATCTGGGGAAAGAGATGGGCATCGAGGAGATATCCCGATACGCTCGGATGTTAGGGTTTGGAGCCCCAACCGGAATTGACTTGCCCGGGGAGTATGTTGGATTAGTCCCAGATCCACAGTGGAAGGAAGAAAACAAGAATGAACCGTGGCAAAAAGGGGAGACAATTTCTGTCTCTATCGGCCAAAGTTTTTTATTGGTAACGCCCATTCAGATAGCAACACATACGGCTCTCATAGCGAATAGAGGAATCCGCGTCACTCCACATCTGTTTGGATCTTTGTCATCTAATGGGGTAGAGAGAGAAAATAGATCCAACATTCCGAGCAGTCGAGCAGTGAATATCGATCCGTCCATTTTCGAACAGGTTATTCAGGGAATGTGGCAAGCAGTCAATGACCAAGGTACGGGATGGGCTGCGATGGTTTCTGGCTACGATGTCTGCGGGAAGACGGGTTCAACGCAGTTGGTCAGCAAAGATAGATCTGAGGAGGAAGCCAAAGAAGAAGGAGAAGAAGAGGAAGAAGAAATGAAAACGCATTCCTGGTTTACAGGATTTGCACCAAGAGACAATCCAGAGATTGTTGTCACAGTCCTCGTCGAATACGGCGGAATGGGGGGTACCACAGCCGCTCCTCTTGCGAGGAAATTGTTTAACTTATACAGGAAAAAGTATGATAGATAGAAGCCTGGTCAGGCATATTGATTGGATTCTAATAAGTTTGCTTCTCTTGAACTCACTCGTTGGTTTGGCATTCATTTACAGCAGTTCACATTATATGCCTGGAAATTATTATCTCAAACAGATGGCCTGGATAGCTGTGGGTATGCTAGCTCTTTTTCTGTTTCTTATGGTTGACTATAAGGCATTGGTCTCTTTTTCTTTTTATTTCTATATTCTCGCTCTAGTCGCTCTTGTGGGCGTCTTGTTTTTCGGGAGAATAGTTGCTGGTGCGAAAAGTTGGCTTCGTCTCTCTTTTTTCCAATTTCAGCCTTCTGAGTTGACGAAAATTTTCCTCATTCTTTTATTGGCTTCAGTATTCTCCAAGTTCAGACAAGATCACATTTCCTGGAAGAAGGGATTGTTGAGTGGTGCTTTAACTGTTGGTCCGGTTATCTTAGTGGCAATGCAGCCAGATCTGGGCACAGCTTTAAGCTATATACCCATTTTTTTGGCAGCACTCATTCTGGCTGGGATAAACATGAAAACGTTCGTCTATATAATGATAGTGACCATGGTTATCGGTGTCATTGGCTGGAATTTTGGACTTAAAGACTATCAGAAAGATAGATTGACTACGCTTATTTCGCCGAGTAATGATCCTCTTGGTTCAGGATACCACATCCTGCAATCGAAGATTGCAATTGGATCTGGAGGTTTTTTAGGAAAGGGATTTAGAAAGGGGACTCAAAGCCAGTTGAGATTTTTGCCTGCGCGCCACACTGATTTCGTCTTCTCAGTCATTGGCGAAGAATTCGGATTTCTGGGTGTGACTCTTTCCTTGATGTGCTATTTTTTCTTCCTGTATAGACTTTACCAATCTGTAGGGCTATCTAGTGATAGGGCGGGAGTTTATATCGTTTTTTTAGTTGCGGTACTGATCACTTTTCAATTTTTTATAAACGTGATGATGGTCATCGGTCTTTTTCCGATAACAGGGACTCCCTTGCCGTTGTTAAGCTATGGAGGATCTTCTCTTCTCACTAATTATTTGGGGGTTTCACTCGTTTTGAATGTCAAGATGCGAAGATTTGTGTTTGTATAGCGACTTGGCCCCTTTTCTTTCCTTTAAAGAAAAACTCACGAGGCGAATGAATGACTGGTTGTTGATTGAACTATCAGCCTAATAAAAATAAAATAATTAAGTCTAAAGAGAGAATAAACTCATATTAATGAAGAGACTGTTCTGATCGCGATGAAAAATCTTGAAGAGATCCTGGAAAGCGTGGAGAAGCCTGCACGCTATTTGGGTGGTGAGTGGAATGAGATCATAAAAGATCCCTCAAGTGTCAAAGCAAAAGTGGCCCTTGTTTTTCCTGACCTCTATGAAGTTGGGATGTCCTATTTAGGGCAAAAAATCCTGTACCATCTGTTGAATGAGGATCCAAAGATTTTAGCAGAGAGGGTTTTTGCACCCTGGATTGATTTTGAGCAAAAACTTCGATCTAAAAAAATTCCTCTTTATTCACTCGAAAATAAAATACCCCTCAATCAATTCGATATCGTGGGATTTTCTCTTCTGTATGAACTCAACTATTCAAATGTCTTGACTATACTGGATCTAGGTCGAATCCCATTTTTGTCGTCTGAGAGAGGCTTGGATCATCCCTTGGTCATAGCAGGAGGCCCAGCCGCATTCAATCCCGAGCCTGTTGCTGACATTTTCGATCTGTTTCTTATAGGGGACGGTGAAGAAGCGTTCTTAGAGATCGTTGATACGTGTTTGTCCATAAAAACAGAATTGAAACAGAAAAGTACGCTCTTGAAAGAACTCTCTCAAATAAAGGGGGTTTATGTTCCTTCCCTGTACGAGACCTATCTTCCAGATGGCTCTCACCTTCTTGCAGTGAAACCTAGAAATGATGCCCCAGCCAGAATACAGAAGCGAGTTCTTTACCCTTTTCACAAGGCGCCTTTTCCAGAGAAAATATTGGTTCCCAATATCAAGGTTATTTTTGACAGAGTATCTGTAGAGGTGGCAAGAGGCTGTTCCCAAAAATGCAGATTCTGTCAAGCCTCGAGTGTTTATTTTCCGCAAAGGGTGAAAGATCCTTCAAGCGTCTTGGGTAATATCTTGAACAGCTTGAAATTGACCGGATATGAAGACACTTCCTTAGCGTCTCTTTCTATCAGCGACTATCCCTATCTGTCTCAGACAATTGAAATCTTGATGGAGAAACTGAAGCCAGAAAAAATCTCACTGTCTTTGCCGTCTATGCGTCCTAAGGGGCTGTCTGAAGAGATAGTGAAAAGCATCATTAAGGTGAGGAAGACTGGATTCACTCTCGTCCCTGAAGCAGGAACAGACAGGCTGCGCCGGGTCATCAATAAAAAAATGGAGGATGATGATATCCGGGAGGCATCGCGGAATGCGTTTTCTCAGGGTTGGAGATTGCTTAAACTGTATTTTATGGTCGGTCTTCCAACAGAAAAAGATGAAGATTTAGAGGGAATTGTGGGCCTCGTCCAGGAAGTGATCAAGATTGGGAGTAAAATTCTGAACTCAGCACCAAAAATCAACCTCAGTGTATCGTCGTTTATCCCCAAACCGCATACATCTTTTCAGTGGCTGAGGATGGAGGATGAGTCCAACCTTAGAGAGAAGTACATATTTCTCAAATCCCAGCTAAAGAGATATCCATCTGTCAAACTGAAAAGACATCCTTTAAAAAATTCCATCCTGGAGGCAGTGTTTTCTCGGGGGGATAGAAAACTAAGCAGGATCTTGTTCCAGACTTGGAAAAGAGGCGCACGTTTTGACAGTTGGAATGACCTTTTCAGGTTTCAAACATGGGAGGAGGTGTTTGAACAGGAACGCCTGGATTACCATCTTTATCTCTCCTCGATCGAAAGAGGCGCTCGTCTCCCATGGGACCATATTGACACAGGAATAAAAAAGTCCTATTTGATCAAAGAATTGGATAAAGCCTTGAGGGAAGAATTCACGAAGTCCTGTTTGGATGACAGCTGTGGGACCTGCAAAGGGTGCCTTTTTCCGCATTTATTCGAAAGAGAATTTCCAGAGGAGATAAAAATATCTTCATCTCCTGAAAAGCCTCTTGGAGAGGAGGCTGAAGCAGAAGTTCGGTATCGAGTATTTTATTCCAAACTGCGGTCTGCCCGATTTGTTTCACATAAAGATTTAAACAATATTATCCAGAGGGCTTTGAGACGGGCAGGAATTCACGTTGTCCACTCAGAAGGTTTCCATCCCAAGATGATGATCTCCTACCCATCGGCTCTTCCTTTGGGGATGAGAGGAAAACAGGAATGTTTTGAATTTAAATCTCGTTTTCTTTTTACAAAGGGAACCTTTATTTCCCGGATGAACGCATGCCTACCCTCAGGCATTCGAGCACTCCGCTTGGAAAGGAAGGAGGTGAATGAACCTTCCTTGAACAAAATGATAAACACATTTGTTTATTCTGTCAGCCTGAAGAACCGAGAAATGGAGCATGCCGCTGGGGATACGA